>CANGGK010000022.1 GCA_947453475.1 Microbacteriaceae bacterium | reverse complement strand
CGACGTATCGAAGTTGACCAACAGAAACTCGACGTCTTCGAAGCCGAAGATCACCGCATCGACTGGTGGATTGACCGTCTCGACCGTGCTTTTAAATTGCTTTGATTGGCTCTAAAGTCACTCGGAGTACGTAGCCGCTGCGCTCCAGAAATCGCACTAGGTTTCCGACGCTCGGATCTTGGCGTCCGCTCTCTATCCGGCTAACGGCTGAGGGAGCAAGACCCAAAAGCCCTGCAAAATCTCTTTGATTTAGGTGCAGGTTTCGACGAGCCTCTGACATCAGCGCGCCTGCGAGGGTTCTAAACCAATTCGCCGGCAAGCCACCAAATGACCATCCCGGAGGAAAGTGGGTTAGTTGGGGTTCTTTGAGGCGGTAGCGAACCGATGCTTCCTGGGCAATTGAGTTATTTAGTAATTCGAAGGTGAGATTCGAGATCAATTCGGAATCCCCATTGTCGATTGCGGCTCTCAGACGAGCCTCGATTCCTTGACCTTGGTCCTCTTCGGATGCGCCCGTCTGGTTCAAGTCATCGAAAGTGTCAGCACGTTCGTTTTGTTCAATGGACATGCTCAAGAATTACTAAATAACTCAATTGCGCGGGCTAGGTTTCGGTTTCCTGTGGGCGAACGAAGAATGCATTCAATCTGAGGAGAAGTAGGCTTGAAACATGACCAAGCAGGTTTCCGAAATCTTTGACGCGAGCATTTGGCACGAGGTGCCTGGCTTTGATGCGCTCGAAGACATCACCTACCACAAGCACAACGAGCTCGGCATTGTGCGCATCGCGTTCAACCGCCCAGAGGTTCGCAACGCCTTCCGCCCAAAGACCGTTGATGAGCTGCACCAGACGCTAGACCACGCACGCATGGATTCACGTGTCGGTGTGGTGCTGCTGACCGGCAACGGCCCTTCGGCCAAGGATGGCGGCTGGGCTTTCTGTTCAGGCGGCGACCAGCGCGTTCGAGGTCGCGACGGCTATAAGTATGCCGAGGGCGAGACTGCCGAAACCATCGACCCGGCTCGCAACGGGCGCCTACACATCCTTGAAGTTCAACGCTTGATTCGCTTTATGCCAAAGGTTGTCATCGCATTGGTGCCAGGCTGGGCTGCCGGCGGCGGGCACTCACTCAACGTGGTTGCCGACCTTTCTTTGGCCAGTGCAGAGCATGCCAAGTTCAAGCAGACCGATGCTGATGTCGGTTCATTCGATGCGGGTTACGGCAGCGCCTACCTTGCCCGCCAAACCGGGCAGAAGTTCGCCCGCGAAATCTTCTTCTTGGGTGCCGAATACAGCGCCCAGCGCGCCTATGAAATGGGAGTCGTCAACGCGGTTGTGCCACACGCAGATCTTGAAAAGGTCGGTGTCGAGTGGGGAGCCGAAATTCTACGCAAGTCACCACAGTCGATTCGCATGTTGAAGTTTGCCTTCAACGCCGTTGACGACGGCATTGCCGGCCAGCAACTTTTTGCCGGCGAAGCAACTCGCTTGGCTTACGGCACCGACGAAGCCGTTGAAGGCCGCGACTCGTTCTTGCAAAAGCGCGAACCAGACTGGTCGCCATACCCTTGGCACTTCTAAAGCGCGGCCAATAAACCCTTCATGATTCCACTCAAGCTCGTTGCTGCCAATGACACCTTCGGTGCGCTGGTTGCACTCGGCGAAGTCTTGGCCGCAAACCAGGCAGTCTTCATCACCGCACCAGAGGTGAACGGCAAGATGCCAGAAACCTTTGGCCTGGCCGATGAAGTTGCCGACTCAGTCGGTCTGATTGTTGAAACCAGCGGCTCAAGTGGCAAGCCAAAGCGCGTGACACTTTCGCGAGAAGCCATCCTGGCTAGTGCCAATGCCTCGCAAATCCGTCTCGGTGGCCCAGGGCAGTGGTTGCTCGCGCTTCCAATCAACTTCGTTGCCGGCGCCAACGTGCTGATTCGCTCACTAGTTGCCGACACTCAGCCGGTACTGATGAACACCTCGGTGCCATTCACCGCTGAAGCGTTTGCCCGTTCGGCTTCGTTGATGACCGGTGGCCGCCGTTACACATCCCTGGTGCCAACCCAGTTGGCAAGGCTCGCCGCGGCAGTCAACGACCCATTTAGCCCATCGGGTCAAAACGATTTTCTGCTGGCACAACTGCGAAAGTTCGACGCGATTCTGGTTGGCGGGCAGGCTCCCCAGGATGAAGTTATCCAACTCCTCACCGACCTCGGCGTGAAGATTGTCATCACTTACGGAATGACCGAAACCTGCGGTGGTTGCATATACGACGGAATTCCGCTCGACGGTGTTCAGGTCGACTTGGTCGGCAATCGCATCGAAATCTCGGGCAAGGTGCTCGCCTCGGAAATCGCGGATGACTCAGGCACTCTGCAGGTTGGCGACCGATTCATCACAAACGATCTTGGAGAGTTTGCCGAGTCTGGCGAGCTGCGAGTGCTTGGCCGAATTGACCGCGTTATCGTCTCGGGCGGGCTCAAGATTTCACTCGACCGGGTCGAAGAGCTAGCCCGTGCTGTTCCCGGAGTTGCCGAACTTGCCGCAACCGCCATAGCTGACCAAGAGTGGGGTCAGCGCGTCGGAATCGTCTATCTCGGTAGCCCCGAGGTGGCCGACGAAATTGCCCTCGCCCTAGCCAATGACCTTGGCCCGGCCGGCAAGCCGATTCGAGTGGTGCGCACCGACGGTGTGCCAAAATTGCCTAGCGGCAAGCACGATCTTCAAGCAATCAAACGTCTATTCGAGGAGCTCTAATGGCTAAAAAGAAGGTTTCACCGGCAAGACTTTGGGTTGAAGGCGCTCGCCTACGCACCTTGCCGCTAGCCATCGCGCCGGTACTTATCGGCTGGGGTGCCGCCGCCTCTGTTCAGGCGTTCAAGTTGCCACTTGCACTACTAGCCCTTGCCGTCGCCTTGTTTCTGCAGATCGGCGTCAACTATGCCAACGACTACTCAGATGGCGTTCGCGGCACCGATGAATTCCGCGTCGGCCCATTGCGCCTGACCGGCTCAAAATCGGTTCGCCCAGAGTTGGTGAAGTATGTCGCATTCGCTTTCTTCGGCCTCGCGGCTGTTGCCGGCCTGGCCATCGTGCTCATCACCGGCTTTTGGTGGCTCATCGCGGTCGGCGCCGTTGCGATTGTCGCAGCCTGGTTCTACACCGGCGGCAAGAGCCCTTATGGCTATGCCGGCCTCGGTGAAATTGCCGTATTTTTGTTCTTTGGCCTAGTGGCCACCATGGGCACCGCCTACATTCAGCTTGGCTACTTCGACGCCAACTCGTTGTTCGGCGGAGCGGCCGTTGGCCTGTTTGCGTCCGCTGTTTTGATGATCAATAACATCCGTGACATTGACCAGGATGTGCTTGCCGGCAAGCGCACCCTCGCCGTCAAGGTAGGCAAGAAGTGGGCTAAGGCGTATTACTTCGCGATGGTGTGGTTGCCGTTTGCAATTCTGTTGCCGTTCCCGTTTCTATACCCGGCAACGTTCTTTGCTTGGCTAGCCGTTCTATTTGTGCTGCCGGCAACGTTGATTGCGGCTACCGCCAAAACTCCACGCGAGTTGATTCTTGTGCTGAAACTAACCAGCTTCGCCGCGCTAACCTTCGGTGTTTTCTTCGGTTACGGCCTGGGCGTAGTCAACTTCGCCCTCTAAGAAGGTTTTATTTGTCGCCCTCGGCGTCACTCTTGGCATCGAGAACCGCGTTTTCGTGGTCGCTGTCTGAATCATCCGAGCCTTGGGTGTCGTTGCGGTTGATGCGCTTATAGACGGCCTCTGACACGCGGTCGCGCTGTTTGCTGAAGAAGATGAGCGAAATCGCGAGCGAAATCATGGCTGCGAAAAGGGCCGAAAGAAACTTGTCTTGACCGAGTGCAATCAAAATCACCAGAACGCCCACAAATAGGCCAACTCGGATAAGGATGTAGTTCAACCAGGCATTCTTCATGGAATAAGTCTAAGTTTTCTGCTGGTTAGAGTTAACCCATGAGGTTGTTGATATTTGTCGCAGTGATTATTGGCATCGCCGTAATCTTTGGTGCCGTCTACGGCATCAGCGCACTGCTTGAGCGCAAGCGTTCGGGTGGCCGCACTCGCACTGTAATCAAGACCTCGGCCCCGGATGATGACCCGGAGTTCTTGCGAAACCTCGCACGCCGTTTGGCCGAAGAAGAAAACCAAAAACGCGACGAAACGGGCGATGCCTCGAATGACAAGTAGTTCAACGTCGCCGGCTCAGATTTTCGCTGCCCACCTCGTGGCAGCGCTAGCTAAGGCAGGCATTCGCAACTTTTTTCTAGCTCCGGGTGCCCGCTCGCAGGCGCTGGCCATCGCTGCCGGGCAGCTCGCTTCGGCCGGCAAAATCGACCTCCATGTTCGCTTGGATGAGCGCTCGCTCGGCTTCACCGCACTTGGTGCGGCCCTGGCATCGGGGGAGCCATCGGTAATCATCACGACTTCGGGAACAGCGGTCGCAAACCTGCACCCTGCGGTGCTCGAAGCAAATCACTCGGGTGTGCCGTTGATTTTGCTCACCGCCGACCGACCTCACGAACTTCGCGGTGTCGGTGCAAACCAAACCACCAACCAGGTGGGCATCTTTGCCGATGCGGTGCGCGAATGCTTCGATGTGCCCGCACCAAATGGGCATGACCGTGAATTTGCCGAAGCAGCACAGCTGGCAGTTGACGCAATCGCAATCTCGATGGGATACGACGGCGATCAGCCAGGCCCGGTGCAACTAAATCTTGCCTTCCGCGAACCGCTCTCGGCCCTCGAACCTAATGCCGCCCAGTTGAAGCCGCAAATTCAATTGCCAGAAATCTTCGAACCAATCCCCGAGTTTGCGATGCTCTCGGCCGAGTTGCCAACGGTGGTTATTGCAGGTGCCGGTGCGGGCGACGATGCCGTCGAGCTCGCCGAAGCCTTCGGTTGGCCACTTTTTGCCGAGCCGTCTTCGGGCGCACGCTCAGGTGCAAACGCCATCCTGGGCTATCGAAATTTGCTTGACCTAGAGGGTCCTTGGGCCGAGCTCGCCGGCCAGATTGGTCGAGCAATCGTGTTCGGCAAACCAACCCTTGGCCGTGCGGCAATCAAACTTCTTTTCAACCCTGATGTCGAGGTTGTTGTGGTTCGCAGCCCGCACATGGGTCACTTCGATGTGTCTCGTCGCGCCGGCAAATTGGTTGATGAAATCACCGTTGATGACGAGGTCGATTTCGAATGGCTCGAGGCTTGGCGTCGTGCCGATGCCGAACATGCCGAGAGTCACCCGGTGTCGAACGAACTTGACCGTCGTGCCCTAGTCGAAAAGATTTGGCAGGCAACCGAAGGCTCCGACCAGTTGGTGCTTGGTGCTTCGAGGCTCATCCGTGAAGCAGATGTATGGGCTCCGGCAAGGGCCATCCGAGTCTTCTCAAACCGTGGCCTGGCAGGCATCGATGGAACCGTCGCGACGGCTGCGGGTATCGCTTTGATCGAAACCGAAGGCACCACGCGAGTCTTGCTTGGCGACCTAACCCTGCTGCACGATGCCGGCTCGCTGGCAATTGACGCTACCGAGGGTGAACCAAACCTTCAGGTAATCGTCGGCAACGATGGCGGCGGCAGCATTTTCAGCAGCCTCGAAATGGCAAAGACACTCGACGAGACTTCATTTACTCGGCTGTTTAAGACTCCGCAGACCGTTGACCTTTGGCACCTGGCTCAGGCTTACGGGTGGGCTTATGCGCGGGTCGAAAACCTCGGGCAGCTGGATGAGGCGCTTACCAAAACCGGCCGCATCCTGATCGACGTGCGACTCAGCTAGGTAGTTTTTGTTTGCCTGGCGCGGCTTTTAGCTAAGCGCTTCGCGAATCGGCGAGAACTTCAACTCGGTCTCGGCAAGCTCGGCTTCGGGCTCTGAACCCTCGACGATGCCGCAGCCGGCAAATGCGCGGATGGTTGAGCCAGGTTCAATTTGCGCTCCGCGCAATGCAATCGCCCACTCGCCGTCGCCATCCGCGCCAATCCAGCCAACCGGCCCGGCATAACGACCGCGGTCGAACGGTTCGAGGTTGCCCAGAAGGGCCTGGGCTTCGGTTCGAGGCGTACCAGCTACGGCCGCTGTCGGGTGCAGGGCGGCTGCTAGGTCTAGAACCGAGGCTTCTTCGCGCAGCACTCCGTGAACGTCGCTGGCCAGGTGCCAGAGGTTTGGTAGCGCAAGGCTGAATGGCTTCGGGTCTGCGTCGACGTGTTCGCAGAATGGCTTCAAGGTCTGAACCAGAGAGTCAACGGCAAAAGCGTGCTCGGTGGTGTTTTTTGTTGACGCCGCAAGGGCGGCCGAAATGGCCTTGTCTACCTCTGGGTCGGTTCCGCGACCAGCTGTTCCGGCAAGCACTCGGGCCGAAACCTGGCCGTGAGCAACACGCACCAACAGTTCTGGCGATGCACCGAAAAGACCGTCAACCGAATAAATCCAGCAGGTAGGGAACCGCTTGGCTAGCTTGACCAGGCTGGCACGGATGTCGAACCCGGCCGGCAGCTCGCCAACTAGATCGCGAGCCAAAACTACCTTCTTGAGCTCACCTCGTGAAATAGCTGCCACAGCGTCGGTCACCGACTGCTTGAAACCCTCTGCACTCTGCGCTCCTGGCGCCAGCGTCACCGAATCGTTGTTCGCATAGGTGGCGTCGGTTGCCCAAAATTTGCGAGCCGCGTGAGCAGGCGCATCCGTGCCGCCTTCGTGGCCTTCGACCGTGGTGAGCCAGGCGCGACCATCGCGCACGCCAAGCAAAACCTTTGGCACGATCAAAACGCTGGTAGTAGCACTCGTGTCGGCAAACGCGATGCTTCCGAAGGCGACCAACCCGGTGCCCGGAAGATTGACCTGGTCATCGACAACGGCCGAGTTGGCCAACTGACGCCACTGCACAGCAAGTTCTTGGATGCGATTAGGCCCGCTTGCCTCTAGGCGAAGCGCTTCACCCCAGCCAACCAAACCTTCGCCAGCGCGCACGTAGGCCAAGGGGTTCTCAGGTAAGCGATGGGTTATGTCAAACGACGCCCCATCCAAGGCCACGGTAGAAAGGCGAATCGACATGGAACGCCTTTCGATAGTGTCTGAGTGTTTTCTGTGAAACGATTTGGATGCCTGTCTATGGCACCCATCAGTGGATAACCTAAATGTGAACCTCAAAAATCCTAACCGCAGAAGAAAAGGTAAAAATGTCATCCAAGAAGCTAGCCGCAACGGCATTGCTTGCTTTGGCATTACTAACCCAATCATCAATGGCGGCTATGGCAGAAGACGACGGCAATGATGACGGCTCGAGTTCTTTCGTAGCACCGTCATCTCGCCCATTGAACCCTGCCCCGAATGAGCGCAAGGTTCACGGTGATCGCCCGAAGCATCACGAGGACGGCGAATTCCAGGTAGGTCTCCCACCGATGGTTATCACGCCGAATGACGATATCGATGACTCGGCCATGACCCCGACCAAAACCGGCTCGGCCTCGAACAAGCAGGGTTTCCAGGTTTCGCCTCCTAAGGGCGGCGCCGGTGTTAATGCCACGCTTCCAGACACCGCCGGCAAAGAGCAGGTAATCGAACCTAACTCGGCAGCTTTTGACCCAACGGCGAATAAGCCAATCGACTTACAGAACATTCACCCGAGCGCCAAGACCCCGGCAGACGTTTTCATTGAAAGCGCACAGTTTGGTGTTGGCGCAATGGCAGCCGGAGCGGCAGTGCTAGGAATCACAGCTGCAGTTCGTGGTTCTCGAGGCCGTCGTCAGGCTAAAACCGATTTCCTCTACGAAGTCGAAAACTAAGGAATAAGCCCAAACTTGCGGGGGTTCTGCCTAAGGACCTCGAAGGTAGGATTAACCCTGTGAGTAAAGCAGATCTGGCCAAAAAACCAGCAGAAGTTGCGGCCATGTTCGACGAAGTGGCTCCAACCTACGACCTAACCAATGCGCTCTTGTCATTTGGGCAAGATAGCCGTTGGCGCAAGATCGTGCGCGACGCCGTTTTTCCTGAAGCCGGGCAGAAGATTCTTGACCTTGCCGCCGGCACCGGAGCTTCATCGGCCGCCTTCACCGGGCCGGGCATCAAAGTGGTTGCCGGCGACTTCTCAGAGGGCATGCTCGCGGTTGGCCGCAAGCGCCACCCAGACATCGAGTTCGTGTTTGCCGACGCCACCAAGCTACCTTTCAAGGATGCCGAGTTCGACGCAGTAACCATTTCGTTTGGTCTGCGAAACGTTGTTGACGTTGAAAAGGCGCTCGCCGAAATGTATCGCGTTACCAAGCCTGGTGGTCGAATTGTGATCTGCGAGTTTTCAAAGGTAACCAACCCGGCTCTAGCCTCGTTCTACAACCTTTACCTAAACAAGATTTTGCCTGGCTTCTCTCGCATTGCGAGCAAGACACCTGAGGCGTACTCATACCTTTCTGAGTCGATTTTGGCCTGGCCAAATCAGGTAGAACTCGGCCTCAAGATTTCGGCCGCCGGGTATGAATCGGTCGCCTACCGTAACCTGACCTTCGGTATCGTCGCGGTTCACCGCGGGCTAAAGCCAAAGGCTGCGGCTAAGCCCAAGGCTGCGGCAAAACCAAAGACCGCGGCTAGGCCAAAGGCTGCGGCAAAACCTCGAGCAAAGAAGGCAACATCGTGAGCCCGATTGCGCTGCCAAAGCAGCTTAAGAAAGTGCAAGACCGCGCCCTTCTCAAGGCACTCGAAACAGGTCTAGAAACCGTCGAAGAACAACTGAAGTCTGCAACCACTTACGCCGACTCGGTTGCCAAGAACCCGGCCCGTCACCTGGTTGATGCCGGCGGCAAGAGAATTCGCCCGGCCCTAGTCTTGCTCGCCGCTCAGTTCGGCAACCCATCCAAGCAAGAAGTTTTTGATGCCGCCGTTGTGGTCGAACTTACCCACCTCGCCACGCTGTATCACGACGACGTCATGGATGATGCCCCTACCCGTCGCGGTGTTCCTACGGCTCAGCACATCTGGGGTAACTCGGTAGCCATTCTCACCGGCGACCTTCTCTTTGCCCGCGCATCTCAGGTTGGCGCAAACCTCGGTCAAGAATCACTGACCCTTCAGGCCGACACGTTCGAGCGTCTGTGCCTTGGCCAGCTGCACGAGACCGTCGGCCCAAGCGAGGGCCAGGATGCGATCTCGCACTACATCCAAGTTCTTGCAGACAAGACCGGTTCACTGATTGCCGCTTCGGCCCGACTGGGAATTTTGCTTTCTGGTGCTCCGGCCGAATACGACGAGCCGATGCGATTGTTCGGTGAAAAGGTTGGCGTTGCCTTCCAACTCATCGACGACGTGATCG
The DNA here is from genome assembly GCA_947453475.1 of Microbacteriaceae bacterium. Lineage (GTDB taxonomy): Bacteria > Actinomycetota > Actinomycetes > Actinomycetales > Microbacteriaceae > Rhodoluna. The sequence goes on along the minus strand of CANGGK010000022.1, from coordinate 15,152 downwards.
ACATTTCGGAAGCCGGCCCATCGGGCAAGACCCCGGGCACTGACCTTCGGGCAGGTGTGCCAACCATGCCGGTGCTTTTGCTTCGTAAGGCAGCGGCTGCCGGTGACAAGTCGGCAATCGATTTGCTTACCTTGGTCGACGGCGACCTCACCGAAGACAGCGTCTTGGCCTACGTGGTCAAGCGTCTGCGCGAACACTCGGTTGCCGAGCAGGCTTATAAAGAAGCAAAGCGCTGGGCCGACGAGGCTGTTGAAGCGATTCAGGTTCTGCCGGCTGGCTCGGTGCGCACCGCTCTAGAGCTTTTTGCTCAAGCAGTTGTCGATCGCCAGCAGTAAGTTCGCATGAGCATCAAGACCACCCGATCGCGAGAAGTGCAGATTCGCCTTCTAGTTACTTTTTTCGTTCAGGGCATCATCAGCACCACAATCATTCCTCGCATCCCAGAGTTGATTGATCAGATCGGTGTGAACTTCACCGCGTGGGGCGCCATCCTTGGATTTGCCGGTCTTGGTTCTCTCATCGGTTTGATGTTTGCCAATCGCCTGATTGTTCGCTTCAGTTCAAGAACGGTGCTTCGAGTCACCTCGGTGCTTTCGGCTCTGCTGATTGCTGCAATGCCATGGATTACTGACCCGTGGATATTCTTTGCCCTGCAGGCATTTATGTCGTTCGTAGGTAGCTGTCTCAACATTTCACTCAACTCGCAATCGGTTGTTTTTCAGAAGCTAATCAATCGCACGATTATCGGCAGACTGCACGGCGCCTGGAGCATCGGAGCCGCTTGTTCTGTTGCATTGAGTGCGATTTTGGCTAGCTTCACGCCGCTCTGGTTACACCTCACTCTGGTGCCAGTTTTGGTTGCAATCGTCTTCTTGTGGAGCACTCGTGCTTCACTCAGCCCCGAAGAAGTCGGCAAGGCAAACGAACGCAAGCAAATGAAGAAGAGTTCTTTCTTCAAATCACCACCAGAAATCTGGCTACTAGCCGCCGGTCTTTTCGCCGGAATGTTCCCCGAACTGGTGATGATGGACTGGTCGACGGTCTTCAGCAAAAAGGTCTTGATGCTTAGCCCGGGGCTAGGAGCTATTCCTTACATGGTCTTCGTTGGCGCCATGATTGTGGTTCGTCTCTCGACAGTGCGCCTAACCAAGACAACGCCAATTCTTCGAATCGCAAACATCGGCGGTTTATTTGGTTCGGTTGCGATGGGTCTGGGCGTGCTCCTTGGCCCTCTGGCAAGCCAAGTTGACCCAATCTTCGGCCTCGTAGTGACGTCGTTCTTCTGGATGATTGCCGGTTTCGGAATCGGGCCAATGGTGCCAACTTTCTTCGGCACCGCCGGGGGAGTAAAGGGTTTGACCACTCCGCAGGCACTTGCCCGGATGAGTCTCACGAATGCCATCTTGGTTATGGGTGCAAAGACGGTGATGGGGGCGCTGGCTCAAGATGTGAATCTAGTGGCCGCCTTTATTTTTCCGACAATCCTGCTTTTCGTTGCCGGCCTAATTGCCGGCCGAGTAGCCAAACGCCCAGCCGGTTCACCGACGGTCGTGGATGACGCCTTCCCGATGACCGGACCAATCGGCGTAATCGCGGTTGAAGACTAAGAAGAACTTAAAGTAAAAGACCCCGCCGAGGCGGGGTCTTTTAGGTTCTGTTTCTTAACGGAAGTTTCCGAACTGGATGTCGATGTCGAGGTCTTTGCCTTTTAGCAGAGCCATTACTTCTTGAAGGTCGTCGCGAGACTTGCTCTGCACGCGAAGCTCATCGCCCTGAATCTGAGACTTGACGCTCTTCGGGCCTTCTTCACGGATGATCTTTGAAATCTTCTTGGCCTGCTCTTGGTCGATGCCGTTCTTTAGCTCGCCCTCGATGCGATATTCCTTGCCCGATGGGTAAGGCTTGCCATCGACAAAGCTCTTTAGCGAGATTCCGCGCTTGACGAGCTTTGATTGAAACACATCCAAGACTGCCTTCACGCGGTCTTCGCTGGCGGCCTTCATCAGAATCTTTTCGCCGCTCCAATCGATCTCGGCGCCGACACCTTTGAAGTCATATCGAGATTCGATTTCCTTCTGTGCCTGCATGAGGGCGTTGTTCGCCTCTTGCTTGTCTACTTTGCTTACGATGTCGAATGTTGAATCAGCCATGTGCCAAGTTTACCTATCGGGTTGAAGAAGATACGTGGGCGGTGCTCGAACGGATCAAAAGCTTGGCCGGCCATTCGATGGTCTCTTCGACGTTTCCGCGGGTTTCGAACTCTTTGTCATCGAGCAGATCGAGCAGCATTTGCGCTGCAGTCTTACCCTGCTCGCGCACGCGCTGGTCGATGGTGGTGAGACCAAAGAATTCAGACATGTCGTGGTTGTCGATTCCGATAACCGAGATGTCTTGCGGAACGCGAAGACCTAGGTCTTTGGCGGCCATGATGGTGCCGAATGCCATTTCATCAGAGTTGCAGAACACAGCGGTTGGGCGGTTGTGCGGGTCACCGAGCAGCTGCTTAGCAACGCGGTAGGCATCCATGATTGTGTAGTCAGTCTGAACCTGCCAGATCTTCTTGGCCTCGATGCCGGCTGCCTCGAGTGCTTCGAGGTAACCGAGGCGGCGAAGGTTTGGCTGGTTGAATTCGCGGTCTGAGAATGGGCTTTCACCGACGTTGGCAATCTTCACGTGGCCAAGCGAAATCAGGTGCTCGGTGGCCAGGCGGCCGGCTTTGATGTCGTCGAGGGCAAGCGTGCGAGCTCCAGGAATGGTTCCACCGACACCGATAATCGGCTTCTTCAGGCTGTTCAGGGTTGCCAGCTCTGCGGCGTTCGGGCGCACCGCAACGGTTAGCACCGCGTCAACGCGCTGACGCGGCAAGAACTCGGTGAATACGCGCTTGCGCTTGCTTTCGTCGCTGCTCGTTCCGCCGGCGCTTAGGTTGTAAAGAGTTAGGTCATAACCGCTGTCAATAAGTTTCGAGTCGGTCTCTTCGAGGATGGCCGAGAAGAACCAGCGGTCAAGGTATGGCATAACCACGCCAACGTTGCGGTTTCTGCCGGTGGCCAGGGTGTAGGCAGAGTGTGAGGCTGTGTAGCCGAGCTCATTTGCTGCGGCTATGACCTTCGCTTGGGCTTTAGCAGAGACGTGGTTCTTTCCGCTCAGTGCGCGAGAAACGGTTGCGGTTGAGACTCCCGCAAGTTTTGCAACATCTTCAATGCCAGCCATGTAAATTCCTGCAATTTCTAACGAATTCTGATGAATTTGTAAAACGTTTACAATTTACCCGATATTCAGCCGATTACCCATCTCGCATTTATTCGGCTAAACTTATCAAGCACGTTCGACCGGCTGATTACAGGCGGCCGAGGGTGCATCTGGCTAGTTACCCAAGCGGCCAAAGGGATCTGACTGTAAATCAGCCGGCTCAGCCTTCGGGGGTTCGAATCCCTCACTAGCCACAAAAACCCCACTCCTCCACAGAGTGGGGTTTTTACTTTAAGCCCTAGGCTCTAAGCATGACTAAGGCCCTGCTCGTAATCGATATTCAGAACGACTATTTTCCAGGTGGAAAAATGGAGTTAGTCGGCGCGCTTGAAGCTGCAAATAAAGCAGCTCGAGTTCAGCGACACTTTCGCCAGCTAGGTTTGCCGGTCATCTATGTTCAGCACATCGCGCTCAGCCCAACCGCCACCTTCTTTTTGCCAGACACCTATGGTGCCGAGATTCACCAGGATGTTGCGCCGATCAACAACGAGCAAGTAGTGGTGAAGCATTTTCCTAATTCGTTTCGTGAAACTCGACTGGCACAGTTACTCACCGAACTTGCCGTGAGGGAGCTCACCGTGGTCGGCATGATGACTCACATGTGTGTCGACACAACCGTGCGCGCAGCCAATGATGCCGGTTACCAGGTGACCTTGGTTGGCGACGCATGTGCGACCAAGAATTTAGAGTTCGATGGTTCCGAGGTTTCGGCTGCCGACGTTCAGGTTGCCTACTTGGCGGCCATCGATGGCTCGTTTGCCACCGTGGTCTCAACCAGCCAGCTCGTTGGTGAGTAGAGCCGCCTACTGGCCGACTGAACCCGTGCCGTTGAGTTGGTAATAGCGTACGTAGTCGATTTTCATTTGTGAGCTTGACCAACCATCGTAGGTGTCGCTGAAGCCGCCAGGGGCACTAATCGCGTTGTTAAATATCACGAAGAATGGGTGATTGAACACCCAGGCTCCGGCTTGATCGAGAGTCGTGTTGGTTCGTTCCAAAATCTTGGTTCCGTCAACATAAAGCGCCAGATAGTTTTCTAGCCAATAAACCGAATAAGTATGAAAACCGGTCGCGTAGTTTGAGCTGGCAGCATTGGCAGAGGCGTAGGCGTCGGTGCCCCCGTTAGACCAGTGAATCGCACCAGAAACCGAGCTGGTCGATTTGCCTTCCATGATGTCGATCTCACCCGATGCTGGCCAGCCAACCGAGGTGATGTCGGTTCCAAGCATCCAGAATGCCGGCCAGTTTGCGCCTCCCTGTGGGTTCTGGATGCGAGCCTCGAGCAAGCCGTATTGAAACGAGACCTTGCCCTGAGAGTCAAAGCGGCCGCTGGTGAAAGGGCAAGAGCCAGACCAGGCCAGGCAACCTGAGCCGGTGATTCCTGGGCTAGCCGTGCGAGTCGTAATTGTTGCGTTTCCGGAACCATCGATGGCATTCGCGTTTGCCTGGTAGCTCTGCTGCTCGTTGTTGTAACAAGAACCGCCGCCGTTGCCCGAGGTTTGACCGCAGACGCGAGAAGTCCATTTGCTCGAATCAAGTGCGCCTGCAGCACCGTCAAATTCATCAGACCAAATCAGTGATCCTCGAGTAAAGGTTGGCTGCGACGGCGGTGTGCTCTGTTGGGCTTCAGGTGTGAAGGTCACGTTGTCGACGTAGATAGTCTGAGCGCCCGTGGTGACCCCGAAGGCATAGAAAATAACCGCTTTGCGGTAGCTGGTGTTCGATGAGTACGACGCAGTTCCCGATCGGAGGTTGGCGAAATTGAAACTCAAGGTTTGCCAACCGGTGCCGGTGGTGTTGGTGATTGTCTCAATCGAGTTGGAGGCATTTGCAGGGTCTTCGAGTTTGAGAAGAACCGGTTGATTTGCGCCGGTTGCATAAAGTTCAAGCGAAACAACTTTTGCGTTCGCCGTTACCAAGTTTTGTGTGCCGGTATAGAAAACCGAACCTGCTCCACCAGTGCTCGAATCGCGTGAAATTCGCAGAGCGTTCAGCGAACCGGTTGGGCTTGCCGACGGAGCTGTAGCCAAGGATGGGTTGTCGCCCTGAAACCCAATCAGTGTCAGGTCGCTGCTTGCGCTTTCAAACGTGACTCGCACGGTCTGTGAAACCGGGGAGGGGTTCGGGCTGGAACTAGGGCTAGAACTTGGTGTTGAACTTGGGCTGGAGCTTGGTGTCGGTGTTGAACCCGGCGATGAACCCGGTGATGAACCAGGTGTCGAGCTCGGCGAAGAACTCGGGTTTGGGGTTGGGCTTGCCGTTGCCGAAGGCGTTGCGCTTGGCGATGCGTCGGTAGTTGGTGTCGGGGTAGACGCTGGAACTATTGGCAGGCGAACTACAACTTTGACACTCAGGGTCTTGTCGCCTCGATCTCGAGCGGCTAGGTTCGAGCCCTTGCCGCCATCAATGAAGTCGGAGCCGGAGCCACCAAAGAGCCAGTCATTACCGTCGCCACCATACAGGCGGTCGTTGCCCGCGCCTCCATCGAGAACGTCGTTTCCGCCGTTGCCAAAGATTGTGTCATTGCCGCCGAGGCCGCAAATTACATCAGCCTTTGATGTGCCGCGAAGAATATCGGCCTTCTCGGTGCCAACAATCGTGCAAAGCTGACCGGTGACCGCCTTTTTAGTCGCGGCCAAACTGCTCGAGACGCCCAGTGAAAACAGTGCCAGGGCGACCGCCCCAATCACCAAACCCCGTTTTAGGGTCATTTGGTAGTTACTTTTCCGACCCCATTTATTGAGTAGTAACGGATGTAGTCGACCTTCATCTCAGCCTTTTCGATTGAGGTATCAAGCAGGCCACCATCAAAGTCTCCACCCATTGCAACGTTCAGAATCAAGAAGAAATCCTGGTTGAAAACATAGGTGTTTGGCTTTACCGTCGCCGGGGTTACGGTGTGAAATGCCTTGCCATCTAAGAACCAAGTGATCTTGTTGGCTGCCCACTCGATGGCGTAGGTGTGGTACCCAGCTGCCAATGATTCAGGCGCATTCTTCACGCCGGTTTTTCCGTTGGCGCCAGAGTAGCCAGGGCCATGAGCTGTGGCGATGTCTCGGTTTGGTTCGCGACCGCGAAGCTCAACCACGTCGATTTCACCTGAGGTTGGCCAACTCTTGGCAACAATGTTGCTGCCGAGAAGCCAGAAGGCTGGCCAAACACCACTACCGGCCGGCATCTGAATCTTGGCCTCGAGGCGGCCATACTTGAAGCGAATCTTGCCCTGGGTGTTGATTCGACCACTGAAATACTGGCAGTCGCCGAAGCAGTTGTATGGCAGGTCGCCATCTTCGGTGGTTGGAATCTTAGATGCGGTTAGAACAAGTTGGCCTTCACCGTTGGTCTGCACTGCATCTTCGGTGTACCACTGCATCTCTTTATTGCCCCAGCCGCCGCCACCTAAGTCGTATTTGAAATATTTGGCGCTCGGCGGAGTTCCGGCAGCTTCATTGAATTCTTGCGACCAAAGCAGCTTCTTAACCGGGGTTGCAGCAACAACCGGCTGTGCAATTGAAAGTGTGAGGCTGAGCAATAGGCCAGCGCTTACCAAAGTTCTAATCTTCATCTCAGTACCGAGTGACCTTTCCGACTCCATCAATCGAGTAGTAGCGAACCCAGTCGATGGTCATGGCACCCGATTTGAGGTCAGGGTCGATGTCGCCGGTGAATTGGCCGCCCACCGCTACGTTCATGATCAGGTAGAACTCTTTGTTGAACACCCACTCGTTGTCGCCGACGTCTTTTTTATTGAGGGTGAAGTAAACCTTGTCGTTTAGGAGCCACTTGATTTGGTCTGGCTTCCATTCGATTGCATAGGTGTTGAAGCCGGTGTAGTTGAAAGTCTTCATCTGAGTCAAGCCGCCGATGGCTTCACCGCCCGAATAGCCCGGGCCGTGCGCGGTGCCGAACGCGGTCTTCGGGCTGGCGCCCTTGGCCTCCATGATGTCGATTTCGCCACAGGCTGGCCATTGGTTGGTCTTGATGTCAGAACCAAGCATCCAGAAGGCCGGCCACATGCCAACACCCTTCGGGTTCTTGATGCGAGCTTCCATGCGGCCATATTGAAAGCCGACTTTGCCCAGCGTGGTCACCTTTGCGCTGGTCCACTCACAAGCGGTGCCGTAATAGCAGATGTAAGGGTTGTCTTTAGAAACCTGGCCGCCGGCTGGCACCTTCATGCGCTTAGCGGTGATGACCGCCGAACCTTTGCCATCCTGTTTGATTGCTTCTTTGATGTAATACTCGCGCTCCGAGTTACCCCATCCTGGGATGCCCGCCTCGGTGCCGTCACCAATGTCGTAGTTCCAATTCTTTGCAGAAACTGCCGTTCCGGCTTTTGAATTGAATTCCTCAGACCACAGCAGGGTCTTCTTAGTGGCCGCTGAAGTTTCTGGCATGTGCACTCCTAGAGTCAAAATCGCGCTGAGTGCGAGTGTTGCTGCTGTGTACTTGAAAATCTTCAAGGCGCTCACTCACTCTTCCAAGTCGTTATCGATAGGTTTGCGCACACTAAACCAGGTAAATGGATCTGAAAATAAGCCTATGGCTCTAAGGCGTGCTCTCCCAGAAAAAGTCTGTGAATCCGATAACGAACAAATAACGAAATCGGTTTCACGAGCAAAATGCTTGTTTTTGAGTCATTTGTGATGCTCTAATGTCACTATCGCGAAATCGGTTTCACGCTAAAGGTGGGCGAATTTCTCGGTAGACCTATTTGTGATGAACAAGGTTATCCAGGTCTGGGTGGTTGCGCACACAGCCACCCAGATCTGAAAACCGACAAGGGAGCTTAGCGTGATTAAATTTTCAAAAGCCGTCAAGGCACTGGCTGCAGTAGCAGTCTTGTCACTAGGGCTAGGCCAGTTCTCGCCGGCCCTGGCTGCATCAAAAACCGTGGTTACCATTTGGTCATTCGGCAACGTGATTCGCCCTGAGCTGGTTACCGAATACGAGGCAGCTAACCCAGACATTTCTATCGTCGTGAAGAAGTCAGAACTAGACCCTCACCACAACTCGCTGATTACAGCAATGCTTGCAAAGAACACCCCAGACATCGCAGCCATCGAGGTTTCATACTCTGGCTACTTCCGCTCATACCCTAAGTACTTCACCGATCTACGCACCATGGGTGCCACCGACATGGAGAAGGACTACCTCGACTGGCGCTGGGATCAAGGTGTGGCCGATAACGGTGCCGTCATCGGAATTCCAACCGACGTAGGAGGGGCGGCGATTGCCTACCGCACCGACCTATTCAAGGCAGCCGGTATGCCAACCGACCCAGATAAGGTTTCGGCGCTTTGGCCAACTTGGGATCAGTACATCGCCGTTGGTCAGAAGTACAAGGCCAAGACCAAGAAGTCATTCCTTGACAGCTCAGGCACCGTGTTCGCTGCCATCTTGAACCAGGGAACCCAGAAGTACTACGACCGCAGTGGAAACTTGATTTACTCAACGAACGCACAGGTAAAGACCGCGTTCAACGGCGCATCGAAGGCTCTAGCCGCTGGCATCGGCAGCAACATCTCGCAGTTCACCTCTGACTGGAACGTCGGTATGAACAAGGGAACTTTCGCAACCATCATTGCTCCGGCTTGGATGATGGACTACATCAAGCAGCAGGCTCCTGCAACAAAGGGCAAGTGGAACATTGCGTCACTTCCAGGCGGCGGTGGCAACATCGGCGGTAGCCAGCTAGCCATCCCAGCTTCGGCAAAGCACCCTAAAGAAGCCATGGACTTCATGAAGTGGTACCTATCGCCAGCCATGCAGCTTCGTGTCTTCAAGTCATACGGCTTGTTCCCATCAACCAAGACTCTTTACGATGACGCTTCGGTCAAGAACTACACCGACCCGTTCTTCAGCAATGCTCCGGTTGGTGCCATTTACACCAAGGGTGCGCTCGCTCTAAAGCCAATCTTTGAAGGCCGAAAGCAGCGTCAGATCGACAACATCTTCGGTCAGGCACTCTCACGAATCGCCTTGAAGAAGCAAACCGCTGCTGCGGCTTGGCAGCAGGCGCTCGCCGAAATTAAAAAGACCGTCGGTTAATCACCGAGTCGCCCAGGAGACCTTAAATGTCAAACACCACGTTGAGATCGCCAAACCCTTGGCGGGCTTCGACTGCTGCTTCAAAGCCGAGAAAACTCGGCCAGCTGAAGAAGCACGAATCTAAATGGGCTTACCTATTTATCTCGCCGTTCTTCTTGATGTTTTTGGTCTTCGGGCTGGCTCCGGTTATCTTCTCGACCTACATCGCGTTCTTTAACTGGGACCCTCTAGGCGACACAGTATTTGTCGGCTTCGATAACTTCACCTATCTGGCTTCAGATAGCAGATTCTGGCAGGCAACCGGAAACACCTTTGCCATCTGGGCTTTCTCTACTTTCCCTCAGATGATCTTGGCCCTGTTTCTTGCCAGTGTTCTTCGCAACCCAAAGCTACGCGCACCGATTTTCTGGCGCACACTGTTGCTGATTCCAAACATCACCTCGGTGCTTGCGGTGGCAATTGTGTTTGGTCAGCTTTTCGGTCGCGACTTTGGAATGTTCAACGTTTTGATTGGCTTCTTGGGCTTTTCACACGTTGACTTTGTTTCGAACGGCCCTGCCGGCTACATCGCAATTGCAACCATGATCACCTGGCGTTGGGTTGGCTACAACTCGCTAATCTTCTTAGCGGCGATGTTGGCGATTCCAAACGAGCTCTACGAATCGGCAGAACTCGACGGAGCATCTCGCTGGCAGCAGTTCAGGTATATAACTCTGCCGGGTCTGCGCAACACCATCACCTTCGTGATTATTGTCGGAACCATCGGTGGCTTGCAGGTATTCGCAGAGCCACTAACCCTGGCCGGTAACTTCAACGGCGGCGACAGCCGACAGTTCTCAACCCTGACCTTGTTCTTGTTTGAGCAGATGTTTGTTGAGCAAAAGTACGGTTACGCCGCGGCAATCGGCATTGCCATTACCGTGATCGTGCTCATCATCTCGTTGATCAACTTCATGCTTACGCGTCGTATCGCAAGTGAGGGTGCAAAATGACGGTTCAAACAGTTAGACGCCCAGCATTTTTCAGTTCGAGAAAAGGCGTGAAGAAGAAGCTTTCGCCGTTTAGCTATTTGCTGCTTGGATTCATGGGCTTTGTTTCGATCTTCCCGTTCTATTGGATGTTTGTAGTTGCCTCAAGCGGCTCAGATGAGATCTCGAAGATTCCTCCATCGGTTGTTCCTGGCCCGCGCTTCTTGAAGGTCATGGCCGATGTATATGCCGCTGTGCCTTTCAATCAGGCCCTAATCAACACGCTGGTGGTTGGCATTACCGTTGCAGCCGCACAGGTATTCTTTTGTGGCCTCGCCGGCTTTGCATTTGCCAAGTTGAACTTCAAGGGTCGTCGCGGCATCTTGCTAGTCATCATCGGAACCATGATGCTTCCGAGCCAGCTTGGCATCATCCCGATGTTCATCCTGATGGGAAACCTAGGCTGGATTGACACCCTTTATGCACTAATCGTTCCGGCTTTGATTACCGCCTTTGGTGTGTTCTGGATGCGTCAAATTATCGACAGTCAGGTGCCTAACGAGCTTCTTGAGGCAGCGAGCTTGGATGGTGCCGGTGTCTTGCGCACCTTCACCCGAATCGTTTTCCCGGTCATCCGTTCTAGTGCGCTAGTGCTTGGTTTGTTCTCGTTCCTCGGTTCATGGAACGACTTCTTGTGGCCTCTGCTGGTTTTGCAGACCCCAGAAAACTTCACCGTGCAGGTTGCAATCAACCAGCTCAAGGGAAGCTACACACTCGACTATGCACTCAACATGGGCGGTGCCTTCATGGCAACCGCGCCTCTGTTGCTGCTGTTCATCTTTGTAGGTAAACGATTGGTTGGCGGAGTAATGGATGGGGCGGTGAAGGGCTAATGGAAGGTTTTCCTAAAGACTTCAACTGGGGAGTAGCGACCTCTAGCTATCAAATTGAAGGCGCTGCTTTTGAAGATGGCCGAGGCGAAAGCATTTGGGATCGCTTCTGTGCGACCCCGGGCAAGGTTGCCAACTCTGAAGATGGGTCGGCAGCTTGCGACCACTACCACCGCTACCCCGAAGACATTCAAATCATGAAGCAACTCGGTGTAAGCACCTATCGCTTCTCGATTGCCTGGCCTCGCCTGTTTCCGATGGGCAACGACGTTCGTGAAGAGCGCGGTTTTGATTTCTACAACCGCCTGATCAACGAACTATTGGCCAACGGCATTAAGCCGCTGCCAACTCTTTATCACTGGGATCTTCCTCAGCCGTTGCAAGACAAGGGCGGATGGGCGAACCGTGAGACCGTTGAAGCTTTCAAGAAGTACTCGGTCGCTGCTGTTGAGGCATTCGGCGACCGCGTGCACGAATGGCTAACTCTCAATGAGCCTTGGTGTGTTACCTGGCTTGGTTACATGAACGGGGTTCACGCTCCGGGAGTGAAGAATCTCGACCACGCATTGGCCGCTGCACACCACACCGCTTTGGCTCACGCCGAGGCTACTCGCGCAATGCGCGAGGTGCGCGACGACCTAAAGATTGGTCTCGCACTGAACATGACCAACTACCGACTCGAAGATGAATCAGACCCTGAGCTTTCTGAACTGGGCGACCTCATGGATGCCCAGCTAAACCGCTGGTGGATTGACGCGTTCTTGAACGGCACCTACCCACAGTCACTGATGGACTTTCACGAGGAGCGCTTGGCCACGATCATCCAGCCAGGAGACCTTGACAAGCTGAAGGTGCAAACCGACATCCTGGGTGTCAACTATTACAGCGACGCCTTCCTCGGCTTGCCTCGACCTGAAGACAAGCCGTTGATTGAAGAAGGGCTGTTTCCGTTCCCGCATCGCAGTAACGGCAGCGCTCCAGAGCCACACACCGACATGGGTTGGCCGGTCACCCCGGATGGCCTCGAAGACCTGCTATTGCGCATCGCTCGCGACTGGCCTGAGATTACAAATATCGCGATCACCGAGAATGGCGCGGCCTATGACGAAGAGCCAAACGAAGATGGTGTTGTCGAGGACGCACGTCGAGTTGACTACCTAGAATCTCACCTGGCTGCAGCTGGCCGAGCCATCCAAAAGGGTGCTCCTTTGAAGTCCTACTATGCTTGGTCTTTGATGGATAACTTCGAATGGGCCGAGGGGTATAACAAACGGTTCGGCCTAGTTCACGTGAATTTCAAGACCTTGAAGCGCACGATCAAGAACAGTGGCAAGGCATATTCCAAAATCATTGAGGCGAGCCGCAAGGCTTGATTCAAATCTTTAACCAGGGGTGGAAATGACTTTGACTACGACGTCACCCGCTCGCTCGACTTATGCAGAAATTGCTGAAAAAGCCGGGGTGAGCAAGGCGACAGTTTCACGCGTGCTCAATGGTGATGAGCGCGTGCATCCAGACCGCGCAGCATCTGTGATGTTGGCTGCAGAAAATCTCGGTTATCGTCCAAATCGAGCGGCCCGAGCTCTGTCTACCGGCCGAACCGGCCTGGTTGCCGTGGTTATCGACGACGAGCCAACTGCGCTGAGCGACCCATTCTGGGGTGTAGTTCTAGCTGGAATCAGCCGAGTCTTTATGGCCAACGACCTGCACTCGCTACTCATGGTTACTCCACTTGATTCGCCTGATGGCGCCGTGGCTCACTACCTCGAGGGTGGCGAAGTTGATGGCGCGATTTTCCTTCAGGTTCACAAGGATGCGGTAATCAAGAAGGCTCACTCGCAAGGTTTGCCGGTTGTGTTGATTGGTCGCCCAATTGACGCCGATTCAGACATTCCGTTTGTCGACACCGATAACGTCGGTGGTGGCCTGCAGGCGACCAAGTATCTTTTCGATCGCGGTTGCAAGAAGGTGGCTACCCTAACCGGTGACCTCGATGCCAGCGCGGGAATCGACCGTCTAGACGGTTACAAAAAAGCACACGAAGCCGAGGGAATTGAAGTCGATTCAGACCTCATCGCCAGAGCCAACTGGTCTTTCGAGAGTGCCAAAATCATGACCCTTCGATTGCTTGCCAAGCACCCTGAAATCGACGGCATCTTTGCCGCAAACGACATCATGGCGATTGCCGCCATCTCGGCAATTCAAGAGCGCGGTCGACGTGTTCCAGATGACATTGCGGTGGTTGGTTTCGATGACAGCCTGCTTTCGCAGACTCACCGTCCCGCCATCACCACGGTTCGTCAAGACATTATTGGTTTGGGTGCAGCAGCAGCCGAAACGATGATTGCCTTGCTTCAAGAAAGAAACCCGGAAGTCGAAGTATTGGCTACCGAAATCATGATTCGAGAATCTGCCTAACCAACCAAGTAACACAGCAATAAAGAGTGTGTGCGCACTCCAAGAAGTTCAAAGATGAAACCTGAGAGGTACAAACATGCGCACTTATTCCAAGGTCGCCGCACTAATCGCGGCAGCTACTCTCCTGACTACCGTCGGCCCAGTTAGCGCCTCGAACGCTGCCTCTTATGTGCCCACTTTGAGTTGGGCAAACCTGCACGTCAAAAAGCAGGCCGGTGTTTTTGAGCGATTCACCCGCGAGTTTGACGCCAAAGAACAGCTGATTGCCGATTCCGAAACTCAGCACAATACCGCTTGGGTGCGCACCGACCAGAAGAGCGTGACCGTGCAGTACGTTGGCACCGCCGCTCAGGCCGGCCAGCAAGTTAAGTTCGTCGTTGACAGCGACGTAAAGTACACCGACAACATCCCGGGTGACGAGAATTTGGCGACTGTTGATTCAACCGGTGTTGCCGAGCTGGTAATCACGCCTTCGGCTGCCGCTCAGGCCGATGACTCCATCCGTGTAGATCTAAACAACGGTTCATCGTCGGTTGGCACCATGCTGATTCTTTTCAAGAACGCCGGGTTTGCACCGGTCGTGAAATTAGTCGGCACCGCAACCGGGCCAGAAGCCGTTTGTGACTACAAGTTCGACTGCCAGGGCAGCGACCTCTGGGAAGCCACCTACGAGTGGAGTGTTTTCAAGCGCGGATGGTTGCCTGAATACGCCCAGGTTTACGCAAAGTCATACATGGCTGGCGCAACCGTAGCGCTGAAGTATCGCGTCTTTGACATCTGGGGAACCCCGCAGGTTAAGAAGGACGTATCGCTAGTGGTTGACCGCGGTTGCAGCGTGTGCAAGTGGGGCAAGTATGTGGCCAAGAAGGCAACCGACAAGAACGGCTATGTAGCCTTCTCGGTGCAGAACTTGAACACCAAGGCGCAGGTTCTCAAGTACAGCTCGGTCAATGCCGACACCAAAGAAACCGGCACCGGATTCTTGCCATTCAGCATCAACCCAACCACCAACGACTTGGATGAGTCGATTGACTACATCTGGCCACAGATTGTGCCTGACATGTCCATTCGTTCTACCGCCATCAACCTCAACGTGATGAGCCGCGGTGACGTTTTGGCAGACTTGAATGGCAACGTGGTTCAGGGTTCAACCACCAACCCGGCACTGCCTCTCGACGCAGCCGGTGTTGCAAAGACTGATCAGATCTTGGTCAAGCTAGCGGTTACCTACTTGCGCAATGCGCAGGCAAATGCTCTGTACTCACCAGACATCTCGGTTACCGCCACCAACGGCGGTGTAGCAACCCTGATTACCCCGACCAATAAGGCCGACACCATGACTGCAATCGGAACCGGCAAGAATTCGCTGGTGTTTGGTTACAACAGCAGCAACAAGAAGAAAGACGTTCAGATCATGTTGACCGGCACCAAGCCGGGCGTGACTACCTGGACCTTCAACATCGGCGGAGTCAAGAAAACTGTTACTCAGGTTTTCAAGAAGTAAGACAACGCTGAAAACGGTTCCATCCGCCTGTTTGCGCGCTTGAAACCCGATTATCACAGTTGTATAAAT
>CANGGK010000021.1 GCA_947453475.1 Microbacteriaceae bacterium | reverse complement strand
GTCGACTTGCCAACACCAGAGTGGCCAACCATCACAGTGGTGTTGTCGGCAAGTAGTTTGCGAAGTTCTTCGACCGATGGTTCATCAGAGCGGTTCTTGATTACCGGAATGCTCAAACCTTCGAAGTTCTTCAAAAATTCTGCAGGGTCGGCCAGGTCAACCTTGGTAATCACCAGGATGGGCTTGAGCCCGGCGTCATAAGCGGCGGCCAGGTAGCGGTCAATCAAGCGAGTGCGAGGCTCTGGGTTGGCGATGGCAACCACGATTGCCATCTGGGTGGCGTTGGCCACGATTACCCGTTCAACCTGGTCTGAGTCGTCTGCGCTGCGACGCAGCAGTGATGTGCGAGGCTCGACGCGAACGATTCGGGCCAGCGCACCGACGGTTTCCGATGTGTCACCCGACAACGCAACGCGGTCGCCAACCGCGGCGCCAGCCTTGCGAAGTTCTTTACCCATGGTGGCCGTGATTGGGCGTTCGTCATCTTCGAGCAAGATGTGATATCTGCCCATATCAACGCCGGTAACCAGACCAATTAGGGCCTCTTTGTATTCCGGGCGCTTCTTGGTTCGCGGCTTGTTGCCCTTGGGGTTCGGGCGAACGCGCACATCTGTTTCATCCAAGTCGTTTTGACCTGGATCTGGCTCATAGAGCCAACTCAAGCTTTGCCTTCAAGCATATTTAGCCACAGCTTGTCGAAGTCGGGCATGGTCTTGGAAGTTGTCTTAATGTCTTCAACCTGAATGCCCTGCACACGCAAGCCAATGATTGCACCGGCCGTCGCCATTCGGTGATCTTCGTAGGTTTCCCAAAGAGCGCCGTGGAGGTTCTCGCTCGGGTCGATTTCGAGGCCATCCGCGGTTTCGCGAGCGATGCCGCCAATGCGATTAATCTCTGTTGCCAAGGCAGCCAATCGATCGGTCTCGTGACCTCGCAAGTGTGCGACTCCACGGATGACGGTCGGCGAGTCGGCTATTGCGGCCAGAGCAGCAATAACCGGCGTAAGTTCGCCGCCTATCGATAGGTCTATGTCAATACCGTGAATCGCACCGGTGCCGGTGACGGTCAAACCTTCTGAGCTTCGGACGATAGTGGCGCCCATTTGCTGCAAGATGCCGTCAAATTCGTCGCCGACCTGCGTGGTCGAGTCTGGCCAACCGGTGATGGTCACCGAACCGCCGGCAACCATGGCCGCGGCCAAGAAGGGCCCGGCATTTGAAAGATCGGGTTCGATGGCAATGGTTCCGCCGTCAATTTCGCCGGGTTCAACTCGCCAGGTTGGTAGACCGTTCTTGCCGTCGAGGTCGCTACTTGAAACTTTTACGCCGCGCTTCTCTAGGCAATCGAGTGTCATTTCGATGTGTGGCATCGAAGGGAGGTGTTGCCCATCGTGCTGCAGAGTGATTCCGTTTTCGAATCGAGCAGCGGCTAAAAGTAGACCCGAAACAAACTGACTCGATGCCGAGGCATCGATCGTTACCGAACCGCCCGCGACTGCCCCGGTGCCGTGAACGGTGAATGGTAGGGCCGAGGCGCCTTCATCCGTGACAGTCACGCCAAGAGCTCGAAGCGAGTCGATGGTGGTGTTCATAGGGCGGCGACGTGCGGCAAGGTCGCCATCAAAGCGAATGTCGCCATTGGCCAGAACCGACAGCGGCGGCACAAAGCGCATTACCGTTCCGGCAAGACCACAATCGATTGATGCCGAACGGTCAAAGGCCGCCGGGGTGACCTTCAGGTCGCCATTGGCTAGCTCGTCAACTTGAGTGCCAAGCAAGCGGAGGGCGGCGATCATCAACGATGAGTCGCGCGATTCGAGGGGAGCGGTGAGCGTAGTCGGCTCTTTGGCCAGCGCCGATAAAACAAGTTCGCGGTTAGTTAGAGACTTCGAACCGGGTAGTGAAACGACCGCGTTTAGCGGGCCAGATGCAACCGGTGCAATCCAAGGCTGGGAATACGAAGTTTCAGACATTGGTTCAAATTTACCATGACGAGTTTGATGGCCACGGGGCCTTTGCCAATCGGGCGGAGGCTAGACTCAAAAACGATGAATAAATCGATTAGCGATGCCGACCAGGCACGCATCCAAGCCTTTGAGCAGCAGGCATTGCCGCTTATGCCTCAGCTTTACGGTGCAGCCCTTCGCTGGACTCGCAACCCTTCTGACGCCGAAGACCTAGTTCAAGAGGCTTTTGCCAAGGCATTCGTTGCCTGGGCGCAGTTTCAGCAGGGCACAAACCTGAAGGCTTGGCTCTACCGAATCATGACCAACACGCACATTAACATGTACAACAAGCGTGCGAAAGACCAGGCTAAAGGCGGCTTGGACGATCTTGAAGACTGGCAAATCGGTTCTGCTGAGTCGGTTACCTCACTCGCTTCTCGCTCTGCTGAGCTAGAAGCAATCGATAATCTTCCTTCGGAAACCATCCGTAAGGCACTGCACGACATCCCGGAGGAATTTCGCATGGTGGTTTACTACGCCGTGGTCGACGGTCTTCCGTATGCTGAAATCGCAGAAATCATGGATACGCCGATTGGCACTGTCATGAGTCGACTGCACAGAGGTAAAAAGATGTTGCGCAAACTATTGGCCGAGTACGCAGCCGAAGAGGGCTACGACGTTACAAGTAAGACCGGGGGCTCAGATGACTGAGTTGGATTGTCAAGAGACTAAGCGACAGGTGCACGAATTTTTGCACAACGAGCTGAACGAGTCTGAGATTGATGACATCACTACCCACCTTGCTAACTGCGACAGCTGCGAGGCCGACTATGACATGGAGAACCTAATCAACGGCTCGATCAAAGAGGCCTGTGATGAGGTTCCGCCGGCGCAGCTTGCCGAGCGTGTTCTAGCTGAAATTCGCCGCATTCAAGTTAACGGCGGAACACACTAGTTTTCGACCGAAAGGCCGAGCCACTCATACCAGCCGCGGTTTAGCACCAGCCAGGCAATCAAGCCGTGACCGATTTGCCCAGGCAAATGGTTTTCGGCGAGGCTGATTTCTTCGTTCCAACCCTCGTGATCAACCAGCGGTCTGAAGCAATCAACGAATGGAATTCCCCGTCGCGCTGCGACATCTTCGAAGCCAGAAGCCAAGTGCTCGATTTCACTATTTAGCTCTGGGTTTCGGTGTGGGGTAGGGCCTACCAAGAACGATTCAATTCCCGCGCGCTTAGCCTCATCAACGATGGTCGCGATGTTTAGACGACTTCTTGAAATCGATATTCCGGCAGCCGGGTCTGCATTGCTCAAGGCAATTACCAAGCGGTTTTCGGTGTCGGCGCTGAAGCGTCGCTTTACCTCGTCTGTCCAACGCTCGGCCAACATGCTCGTTGTTTCATCTGGAGCGGGCAGCACAAAAACGTCGATGCGCGGGGTTGTAGACGGAGTCTTCGCGGTTACGCGACCGACCCATCCCATGCCCTTTGGGTCACCGGCTGCAGAGACAAGACCATCGCCGAGAACGACGATGCGGATGTTGCGTCTTGCCTGCTCAGTCATTGGTGACGTTTATCGTGCGAACGCGCGTGCGACTAGGTCGGCCTGCTCGGCTGCGTGGCGCTTTGCCGAACCAGTAGCCGGTGAAGCACTCGCTGGTCGAGAAACTAGCTTGGCAACCTGACCATCCATGTAGCGAGGTAGGAATAGACCGATGTAGGTCCATGGTCCCTGGTTAGCCGGCTCATCCTGAACCCAGTAAAGCTCGGCGTTTGGATACTGGGCATAGGTTGCCTTGATCTCATCAACCGGGGTTGGGTAGAGCTGCTCAACACGAACGATAGCGGTGGTCTTGTCGCCGGTCTTCTGTGCCTCGGCTAGAAGATCCCAGTAGACCTTGCCCGAACACAACAGCACGCGGGTTACCGCGTTCTTCTCGAGACCCTGTTCGTCGTCGATTACCGGGCGGAAGGTTCCGTTGGTGAAGTCTTCGACAGAGCTTGAGGCTGCCTTTAGACGCAACATCGACTTCGGCGTGAAGACCACTAGCGGGCGACGTGGGCTTGAGTAAGCCTGGCGACGTAGCAAGTGGAAGTGTGAAGCCGGGGTCGAAGGCTGGGCGACGGTCATGTTGTTTTCGGCACACAACTGTAGATAGCGCTCGATGCGGGCAGAAGAGTGGTCTGGCCCCTGACCTTCGTAGCCGTGTGGTAAAAGTAGAACTACACCAGAGTGCTGGCCCCACTTCTGCTCGGCAGATGAGATGAATTCGTCGATGATGGTCTGGGCGCCGTTTGCGAAGTCACCAAACTGGGCTTCCCAAAGAACCAACGCGTTCTCGTTCTCAACCGAGTAACCATATTCAAAGCCCATCGCAGCGTACTCGCTTAGAAGCGAGTCGTAGATGTAGAACTTCGCCTGGTCGGCAGATAGGTTGCGAAGAGGCAGCCATTCCTGGCCGTTTTCACGGTCGTGGAAGACGGCGTGACGCTGCACGAAGGTTCCGCGGCGGCTATCCTGGCCAGCCATGCGAACCGGCTTGCCTTCTAGAACCAACGAACCAAGAGCGAGCAATTCGCCGAATCCCCAGTCGATTCCGCCCTGGCGAGACATTTCGACACGCTTGGTCAAGAGCTGCTGAAGCTTTGGGTGCACGTGGAAGCCAGGAGGCTGGTTGTCGTGTGCGTCACCGATTAGCTCGACTACTTCACGCGAGATCTTGGTCTCGTGCGCCATAACCGGGTGGTCGCTGGCAGTGGTTCCGATGCCCTCAGGGCGTGGAACTAGCGAAACTGGCTGAGACATTGCCTCGTGCACCTCGATGAAAGCGCCTTCTAGACGAGCCTGGAACGACGCGTTCGCAGCCTCGTAGTCTTCGCGAGTGATGTCGCCGCGACCAACTAGAGACTCTAGGTAAAGGGTTCGAACTGAACGCTTTGCCTCGATCAGGTTGTACATCAGTGGCTGGGTCATCGATGGGTCATCACCTTCGTTGTGACCGCGACGGCGGTAACAGATGATGTCGATTACGACGTCTTTCTTGAACTCCTGGCGGAAAGCAAATGCCATTTGAGCAACGCGAACAACGGCCTCAGGGTCGTCACCGTTCACGTGGAAAATTGGAGCCTGAATGGCCTTTGCCACGTCGGTCGAGTAGACCGTTGAACGTGACTCACCCGGAGGGGTGGTGAAACCAACCTGGTTGTTGATCACGATGTTGATCGTGCCGCCAACCTTGTAGCCGCGTAGTTGCGACATATTCAATACCTCAGGAACCACGCCCTGGCCGGCGAATGCTGCGTCACCGTGAATCAGAATTGGCAGAACCGGGTAAGTCTCGCGAGGAATGGCTTCGAGAACGTCGAGTTTCGCTCGAACGATGCCCTCTAGAACCGGGTTAACGGCCTCTAGGTGCGATGGGTTTGCAGCTAGCGAAACGGCAACCTGGTTGCCCTCTGCGCTAGTGAAAATGCCTTCGGTACCGAGGTGGTACTTCACGTCTCCAGAGCCCTGAACCGTCTTGGTGTCGGTGTTGCCCTCGAACTCGCGGAACACCTGGCCGTAGGTCTTTCCAGCAACGTTGGTTAGAACGTTTAGGCGACCACGGTGAGCCATACCGATGGCTACTTCTTGAAGCCCGTTGTTAGCGGCTGCCTGAAGAATCTCGTCGAGCGCAGCAATGGTTGACTCGCCGCCTTCAAGGCTGAAGCGCTTCTGGCCAACAAATTTGGTCTGCAAGAAGGTCTCAAATGCCTCGGCCTCGTTGAGCTTGCCAAGGATGCGCATTTGCTCATCGCGGCTTAGTTTCTCGTATGGGCGCTCTAGGTTGTCTTGGAACCACTTGCGCTGGGCAGGGTCTTGAATGTGCATGTATTCAACACCGATTGTGCGGCAGTAGCTGTCGCGCAGAATCTTTAGGGTGTCGCGGAACTGAGCCTTGCTCTTGCCGCCAAAACCGCCGGTCTTGAAGGTTCGGTCTAGATCCCAAAGGCTTAGGCCGTGGTTCAAAATGTTTAGGTCGGGGTGTGAACGCTGCTGGTATTCAAGCGGGTCAACATCGGCCATTAGGTGGCCGCGAACGCGGTAGGCGTTGATTAGCTCTTGGATGCGCGATGCCTTGCTGCGGTCATCGTTGTCATCCTGGTCGAAGTCTTCAACCCAAAGAACTGGCTCGTAAGGAATGCGAAGGGCGGCGAAGATTTCTTCGTAGAAACCGCGCTGGCCGAGAAGCAGCTCATGAACCTTCTTCAAGAATTCACCAGAACCTGCACCCTGGATGACGCGGTGGTCATAGGTCGAGGTGAGGGTAATGGTCTTGCTGATTCCCATTTTTGTTAGAGCGGCTTCGTTCATGCCCTGGAATTCGGCTGGGTAGTCAAGTGCGCCGGCACCGATGATGCAACCCTGACCCTGCATGAGGCGAGGCACCGAGTGAACGGTTCCGATGCCACCAGGGTTGGTGAGCGAAACGGTCGAACCGGCGAAGTCGTCGGCGGTCAACTTGTTGTCTCGTGCCTTCTTAACCAGCTCTTCGTATGCGGTCAAGAATTCGGCAAAGTTCAAACGCTGAGCGCGCTTGATGTTAGGCACTAGCAGTGCACGAGTGCCGTCTGGCTTCGGGATGTCAATGGCAAGGCCGAAGTTGACGTTTGCCGGGGTAACCGCAGATGGCTTGCCGTCGATTTCGGCGTAGTAAACGTTTTGGCTTGGGAATTCCTTCAATGCGCGAACGAGCGCAAAACCAAGAATGTGGGTGAACGAAACCTTGCCTCCGCGAGTGCGTGAAAGGTGACTGTTGATGACAATGCGGTTGTCAATGAGAAGCTTGGCTGGAATGGTGCGAACCGAAGTCGCGGTAGGAACCTTGATCGAGGCATCCATGTTTGATGCAAGAGCCTTCGACATTCCCTTGAGAACGTTTACCTGATCTTCAGCGACTTCTTCGTCAGCTGCATCAATCGTGGTGATTGACTCGGTGACCGGTGCCTGTGCCGGAATCGGCTGAGCCTTTGGCTCAATGCGGGTTGTCTTGGCGACCATTGGTGCTGCAGCTGCGGCTGGTGCAGTTGCTGCGGGTGCAGCGACAGCCGGGGCTACTGGTGGGGTCGCAGGCTGAGCAGCTGGCTGAGCCGCTGCCGGGGTAGTGGTGGCACCTTGAGACTGCTGGTACTTCTCAAGAATTGGCCACCATTCTTTGTCAACTGAATCTGGGTTTACTTTGTACTGCTCGTACATTTCTTCCACTAGCCAGTCGTTGGCACCAAAATCGTTGTCGCCGTTCGAATTCTCGCCGTTGATAGACAGAGAAACCACCTCTTTATGATTGCTGTTCGATTTGCCTTTCAAGCCTACCTTCTCACTGGTTATGCTTAGAACAAGATGGAAAACTCAGACCATAGTGTTTCGGGCGGAGGGGCTCGATGATTGACTGGCTAATGCTGGCTCTCGGCCTCTCACTAACGGTTGGTACCGGAATCTTTGTAGCCAGCGAGTTCTCGATGTTGAACCTCGAACGCAGTGAACTCGAAGCGCGCGCCGAAAGAGGCGAAAAAGGCCTTTCAAGCACAATTCGTGCACTTAAGCGAACCGCAACCCACCTTTCTGGGGCTCAGCTTGGAATCACGTTGACCACCATGCTCACCGGCTTCCTCGCCGAACCTGCGCTATCGCACCTGCTAATTGAAGCCTTTCCTAAGCAGATTTCCGTAGGAACCAAGGATGCAATCGCGCTGGTGCTCACGATGTTCATCACAACCCTGTTTTCAACCCTTTTTGGCGAGTTGGTGCCAAAGAAGTTGGCACTCACGCTGCCGCTTGCCGTGAACCGGTTCGTGGTTAATTTTCAGTTGGCCTTCACCTGGATTTTCTCGTGGATGATCTTCATTCTCAACGCGGCCGGCAACGGAATTGTGCGTTCGATGGGCATCGAGCCCAAAGAAGAGCTGAGTTCGGCCCGCACCGCCGAAGAACTAAGTTCTTTGGTTCGCCGCTCGGCTAGCCTCGGCGCTCTCGATGCTCACACTGCGACCCTGCTCACCAAGACCCTCGCTTTGAGTCAGCTGGTTGCCGCCGATGTAATGACTCCGCGCACCCGCATGGCAAGCCTGCACAAAGATGATTCGGTTGCCGACGTAATCGCGCTTTCAATCAAGACCGGCTACTCGCGTTTTCCAATCATCGAAGATTCTTCTGATGATGTTTTGGGCGTTGCTCACGTAAAGCAGGCCGCCGCTATTCCACGTGAAAAGCGCTCGGACGTTCAGGTAACCGCAATCATGGTTGAAGCGCTTCGTGTTCCTGAAACCATGCGCCTCGAGACTCTCATGGTTGAGCTTCGTGCCAAGGGTTTGCAGCTTGCCATTGTCGTGGATGAGTACGGTGGTGTTGCCGGTCTAACCACACTCGAAGACTTGGTTGAAGAACTTGTTGGCGAGCTCGCTGATGAGCACGACCGTGCAAAGGCCGGTGTGACGCGCGGCGCCAATTCATCCGTGCTTTTTCCGGGCATGACTAGACCAGACGAGCTTCTTGAAATGGCAATCAAAGTTCCGGCAGATGGCGCCTACGAAACGGTTGCCGGTTTCTTGATGAGTCAGTTGGGGCGCATCCCATCGGTGGGCGACACCGTCGAAATTGAAGATGGTCTTTTGAAGGTCGAACGCATGGATGGCCGCCGAGTTGACCGCGTGCGGTTTAGCCCGACTGCCCAGGTTGAGGCGGAGGTGACTAAGAATGACTAACCCTTGGGTCGGAATCGGCTGGTTCTTTTTGCTGCTGCTAGGCAATGCATTCTTCGTCGCGGCTGAGTTCGCAGTAATAACGGCTCGTCGAGCTCAAATTGAACCTCGCGCCGAGGCCGGCAGTCGCCCGGCGAAACTAACCATCAAAGCTATGGAGAAGGTTTCGCTCATGCTTGCGACCACCCAGTTGGGTGTGACCATCTGTTCACTTTTGATTCTGATCATCGCCGAACCTTCGGTTCACGCGCTACTCGAAGGCCCACTTTCAGCCACCGGAATGGGCGAGGGTGCCGTTGGTGGCGTTGCATTCGCAATCACACTCGCGCTGGTTTCGTTCTTTCACGTGGTTCTCGGTGAAGTTGTTCCGAAGAACATTTCGTTCTCAATTCCCGAGCGAGCCGCACTCATCCTGGTTCCGGTGCTTTACGGTCTAGCTCAGATTGTTCGCCCAATCGTAGTTACGTTGAATGCCACGGCAAACGGAATTTTGCGCCTGTTTGGCATAAAGCCAAAGGATGAAGCGAGCAGTTCGTTTACCCTCGACCAGGTTGAAGACATCGTCGAACACTCGACCCGCGAGGGCGTTTTGAGTGACACTACCGGAGCGTTGAGTAACACCTTCGAATTCACCGAAAAGAAGGTGCGTGACGTTGCCGTGTCAATAGACAAGGTCGTCTCGTTTGATGAAACGGTCACTCCTCGCGAGGTCGAGCAGGCGGTAGCTAAATATGGATTCTCTCGCTATCCCCTGATGGGTGCCGAGGCTGAAATTGTTGGCTACCTGCATCTCAAAGACGTAATCGACTTGGATGCCGATGAGGTTGACGACCCGTTCCCATCAAAGCGAGTTAGAAACATGATCTCGCTTTCGGCAAACATGGAACTCGAAGATGCTCTCGCCAGCATGCGCCGAGTGAATTCGCACATGGCAAAGGTGCTGGACCGAGGTGGCAAACTTCGTGGCGTGTTATTCCTCGAAGACATCCTTGAAGAGCTCGTCGGCGAAGTTCAAGACGCTACCCGTCGCGACTAAACCTTCTAAAACTTGCCGCGCGAGTACTGGTTTGGCCAGTAGTTGATTTCGACACCGAGTTCATGGGCGGCGCGAAGTGGCCACATTGGGTCTCGCAACTCGGCGCGACCAATCATGATTACCTCGACGTTGCCGCGCTGCAAGATTTCTTCTGCCTGCGCGCCGGTGGTGATTTGACCAACAACGGCAACCGGCTCGTCAACGCGGTCAGCAACGAATTCGGCAATTGGCACCTGATAGCCGGGGCCAGTTGGAATCGTCACTCCGGTTACTAGGCCGCCGGTTGAAATGTCGAATAAGTCGGCACCAGCATCTGCGCACCACTGGGCAACGGTCGCCGTCTGGGCTTCATCCCAGCCGCCAGCTACATAGTCGGTGGCCGAGAAGCGAATCAAAATCGGCATACCTTCGCCCACTTCGGCTCGGATGCCCGAAACTATTTCAATTAGCATGCGAGCTCGGTTCTCGAGATCGCCACCATAGATATCGGTGCGCTTATTGGTTAGCGGTGACAGGAATTGGTGAATCAAGTAGCCGTGGGCCGCGTGAATCTCAACAACATCAAAGCCGGCATCCTTAGAGCGTCTAGCTGCAGTCACGAAATCTTTCACGACGTCAGAAACCTCGGATGTCTCGAGCTGGCGTGGAGCTTCGTAGCCTGTGAATGCCTCATCCGTCGAAGAAACACTTTGCCAGCCGCCGTCGGCAATCGGCACCGACCCATGGCCCGACCATTCTCGGTAAACCGAAGCCTTGCGCCCGGCATGTGCCAGCTGGATGCCTACCGCGGCACCTTGCCCGTGCATGAAATCTAGGATGTAGGCCCAGCCGTCGGCTTGCTCATCGTTCCAAATTCCGGTATCCCAGGGCGAAATGCGACCCTCTGGAGAAACCGCGGTTGCCTCGACAATCACTAGGCCGGCACCGCCGGTAGCTCGTGCCCCATAGTGAACCAAATGCCACTCGGTCGGCACGCCGTCTCGATCTTCTGCCGAGTACTGGCACATGGGTGCAACCCAGGCTCGGTTGCGAACGGTTAGGTCACGGATGGTGATGGAGTCGAATAGCTTGGTCATGTTTAGAACTCTATTCGGTAGCCTTGGCACATGGACCCGCTTTCATCTGTGTTACACAAACCAACCGCTGAAGACGATAAGTATTCGCGTGGTGTTGTGGGTTTTGTTACCGGTTCAAGTGAATACCCGGGGGCGGCTATTCTCGGCGTTACAGCAGCGATGAGAACCGGCGTAGGCATGGTTCGCTATTTAGGACCTGAATCGGTTGGGCGCATGTTGCTCGAGGTTCGCCCCGAGGTGGTTTTGCAACCGGGTCGCGTTCAGGCCTGGGTCGTCGGGTCTGGAATCACCGGCGATTCTCAAGGAGAGCAATCGGCTCACGTGCAATCTGTTCTCGGGTTAGAAGGCTATGCCGTAATCGATGCTGGTGCACTAGACCTCGCCAACTTTAACTCGATAAAGGCAACGGCCATCTTGACTCCGCACGCGGGCGAGCTCGCTCGTTTATTGGCCCGACTCGGCGATGCTCGATCTCGCGAAGAGATCGAAACCAAAGCCGTTGAATCGGCGGTGCTGGCCAGCAAACTGACCGGCCAAGTTGTTCTGCTCAAGGGAAACGTAACTACGGTCGCAGACCCGGCCGGCAACCACTGGCAAACACCGCCAGCTAACCCAGCCTTAGCCACCGCCGGCAGCGGCGACGTTCTCGCGGGCGTAATCGGCGCACTTATTGCCGGCAACCATACCGAACTGGCTTTGGGCCAGGTCTCGCTCGCCCAGTTAGCCTTGGCGGGCGCCATGCTGCATGCTCGAGCCGGTGCAGAAGCTGCGAAGTCTGGGCCTGTTGTGGGCTTGGATATTGCTGAATCGATGCGAAAGGTAATAGGAGACATCCTTGACTAAACTCAAAGCGCTCAGGTTTGCCGGGCTTTTGTTTGCAACGATTCTGGTTCACTTCTGGCTAATCTTCGAGGCCCAACAAAACCCTCAAACAGCGCCTTTCAATGATGTGAATTTGTATGAATTCTGGGCGAATCAAGTCTCGCAAAGTCACACCTTGCTGGGCATCGACACCCCCTGGGTTTACCCGTTCGTAGCACTGGCTCCGATTCTGCTAGCCAACTTCATTGGCGGAGCAAATGGAATCTTGACCGGCTGGTTGATCTTGATTGGTTTACTCAACCTCATCGGCCTGAGTGCCCTGGTTGATTGGGGAAAAGAAGGAAAGGCGGCCTACCGAGCTGCAAGTTTTTACCTTGCGTTTTTGGCTCTGCTTGGTCCGGTGGCTATCGGTCGAATCGACTCAGCCGCAACTTTTGTGGCGATACTCGGCCTAGTGCAGCTTTATCGTGATCGCCTGAGGTTGGCGATGGTTTTCTTCACCATCGGAGCCTGGGTAAAGATTTGGCCGATTGCAGCAGCGATCGCACTCTTTAGCTCAACCAAGGCTAAGGTTCCTGCGCTGTTGGTTGCCGGCATCGCTTGTTTCGGCATTCTTGCCCTTGGTTTTTTTCTCGGTGGCAACCAGAACCTGTTTTCATTTGTCACAACGCAGGGCAATCGCGGGCTTCAAATTGAATCGGTTGCGGCGACTTTTTGGGTGTGGGCCGCGCACCTCAAAGTTCCCGGTGCGGGCATTTATTTCGACAATGCCCTGGTCACCAATCAAGTTTCCGGTGCGTTTTCGACTGAAGTTTCATTTCTTCTCGGATACGTAATGGCGGGGGCACTCGCAATCACTGTCTGGCTGGGGCTTCGGGCCTACCGTGCTGGTGCCGACCACAAGCAACTTTTCGTCGTTGTTTTGCTAACGGCAACACTTGACCTGATTGTCTTCAATAAAGTGGGTTCACCGCAGTTTGAAGGATGGCTTGCGGTGCCGGTTATGGCTGGGCTCCTACTTGGCCTGCCGAAGTGGCGAATTCCAATGGCAATCGGGTTAACAATTGCGCTTCTCACCAACCTCATTTATCCAGTTTTCTATATGGATTTGATGATGCTCGGTGACCTAGGTGTTTGGTTGCTGACGGTGCGAAATGCCGCCCTGTTGATTTTGTTGGTTTGGGCTAACTTGCGTCTGCAGAAAATGGCAGCTTAGGCGTTTAGAAGTTGGGTGATTAGCGGGCCAACCTGCTCGCGCTCAATCAAGAAACCATCGTGCCCATATGGCGAGGTGATTGTCTGCAGGCCGCCGCCAATCATGGTGCCACCAATGTGGTCGGCAATTCGCTGCTGGTCGGCGATGGGAAAGTATCGATCGGTGTCGATGCCAGCAATCAAACTAGTTGCTCTGACTGTGCCAAGTGCCTCTTCTACCGAACCTCGGCCTCGGCCCACATCGTGTGAGTTCATGGCTTCGTTTAGCGTGATGTAGCTGTTGGCGTCGAATCGACGAGTGAATTTATTGCCGTGAAAGTCAAGGTAACTTTCAACCGCAAATCGCCCACCGTGGCCTAGCGGGCTCACCTGTGACTGCCAGGTGCGCTCGAAGCGGTCGTTGAGCTCACTATTGGTGCGGTAGTTCAAAAGTGCCATTCGTCGCGCAAGAGCCAATCCGCGGTGTGGGCCAAAACCAGGCTTTGCGTCGTAGTAGTTTCCGTCTGCAAAGGCAGGGTCGGTCTTGATGGCTTCGACTTGAATTGAGTTCGTAGCAATCTGGTCGGCACTCGTGATGGCAGGCGCAGCAATAACGGCAACCTTTTTTAGAGCATCCGGGTACATGATTGCCCATTCGAGAGACTGCATGGCACCCATCGAGCCGCCAATTACTGCATTCCAGGCTGTGATGCCCAGCAACTTTGAAAGTTCGTACTGAGCCTTAACCTGGTCGCGGATGGTGAGGTAAGGAAAAAGGGCGCCGAATTCACGCCCGTTGGAGCCTAGAGAACTCGGGCCGGTTGAGCCCTGGCAACTGCCAAGCATGTTTGGTGCCACAACGAAGTATTTGTCAGTGTCTATGGCAAGACCGGGGCCAATGATGTCGCTCCACCAGCCTTCGGTGGGGTGGGCTTTGCTCGCTCCGCCAGTCGCGTGTGAATCGCCGGTCAGTGCGTGCAGCACCAAGACTGCATTGGTGTGCTCGTGGTTGAGTTCGCCCCAAGTTTCGAAGGCAATTCTTGCGCTGGCTAGGGTTCGGCCACTCTCGAGTTTCAGGTTTGAAATGGGAGCAAATTGGCGGTCACCAGCTGGGTCTCCGTCACGCCACGCTCCGGTGGCCGGAGGGCGACCGATTAGCTGACGACTCAGCTCCTCCGTCACGAATGACGAAGGAACTGTGTCTTCAGAAGTTTGGAATTCCATCGACTTAAGCCTATCGGCGGAAATCCGTTATCACTAACCCTCTATTTTGAAGCAGCAAACCCTGTTTCTAGGTCGGCTAGTAGATCAGCGATTGACTCAAGGCCGACCGATAGTCGAACCAAGCCCGGGGTAACGCCGGTTGATGCTTGCTGTTGGGCAGTCAACTGCGAGTGGGTGGTTGATGCAGGGTGAATAACAAGGGATCGCACGTCACCGATGTTCGCAACGTGGCTAAATAGGTTGAGGCTTTCAACAAACTTTGAACCAGCAGTCACACCGCCTTCGATTTCGAAAGAAACGATGGCTCCGGCGCCCTTCGGCGCATATTTCTTACCTGCTTCGAACCATGGTGAAGTTGGCAAGCCGGCATAGTTCACCGAGAGCACCTGAGGGTGCTTTGAAAGCCATTCAGCAATTGCCTGTGCGTTAGATACGTGGCGTTCGACGCGGAGGCTCAAGGTTTCGATGCCCTGAAGAAGCTGCCAAGCGCTGTTCGGTGAGATTGCAGAACCGAGGTCGCGCAGAAGCTGAACGCGCGCCTTGATGATGTAGGCAATGCCGTCGCCAAGCGCAGCGGTGTAGTTCACGCCGTGGTACGAAGGGTCTGGTTCAGTAAGCCCTGGGAACTTGTCTGACTTGCTCCATTCGAACTTTCCACCGTCAACGATGGCACCGGCAACGACTGTGCCGTGGCCTCCAAGGAACTTGGTAGCCGAGTGAACGACGATGTCGGCCCCGTGCTCGAGCGGGCGAATCAGGAACGGGGTGGCGACAGTGTTGTCAACAATCAGAGGAAGTCCGTTGTCGTGGGCAACCTTGGAAACACCTTCGATGTCGAGAATCGAAACCTTTGGGTTGCCAATGGTCTCTGCAAAGAATGCCTTTGTGTTTGGCTGAACTGCGGCAGCCCACGCGGCTAGGTCATCCTGGTCTTCAACAAAGGTCGTTGTGATGCCAAGCTTTGGAAGCGTGTACTTGAAGAGGTTGTAGGTGCCTCCGTAGAGGGTCGACGAGGCAACGATGTGATCGCCGGCTTGGGCGATGTTGAGAATCGCAAAGGTTTCTGCGGCCTGGCCCGAGGCCAATAGCAGAGCGGCGGTTCCGCCCTCGAGTGCCGCGATGCGCTTTTCGGCAACATCCTGGGTTGGGTTCATGATGCGGGTGTAAATGTTTCCGAATTCGGCAAGGCCGAATAGCTTCGCGGCGTGCTCGCTTGAATTGAACACGTACGCGGTGGTCTGATAAATCGGCGTAACCACGGCGTTGGTGGTCGGGTCAGGAGTTGCTCCAGCGTGAATCTGCGCGGTGTCAAAACCCCAGTTGCTTGAATCGGTGCTCATTTGTTTCCCCTATCGGTAGGTCGATTTGAGTCAACGATAGGGCAGTCGTGCAAAACCAAAAACACCGCCTGCAATGCGGCGTAATAAAAGCTCCTAGCTGGCAGCCTCGTTAAGGGCGTCAAAAGCCAAAGCTGCCAATAACGCAGCGCCATCGGCAAGCACCGAATCATCAAACAAAGCCTTGTTTGAGTGGTTGGTTGAAGCGGTGGCCGGGTCAATGTCTGGCGGGCAGGCGCCCATGAATATGAACGCTCCAGGAATGATGTCAACTATCGATGCGAAGTCTTCGCCACCGGCAATCGGGTCGGGCATGTTCCAATAGCGCCCCGGGCCAAAAGCGTCACCGATGACGCGTTCGACTCTCTCGATTGACTTGGCATCGTTCATCAGCACCTTGGTCGAGGGCATGAAATTGATCTCTACTTCGAGGCCGTGGGCCTTGGCAATGCCTTGAATAAGTTCGGTCGCATACTGCTTGACCTTTTCGGTGTTTTCAACCGAGAAGGTTCGAATCGTGGCACCGAACGAAGCAACCTCGGGAATCACATTTTCGGTGTGATCGTCGCCGGCTTTTACCCAACCAACATTTATAACTACCGGGTCAAATGCGCTAAATCGCTTGTTCACCATCGTCTGAAGTGAGCTAATCGCCTCGGCCATCGGCGAAATAGGATCTTTCGAAAGCCAAGGCATTGAGCCGTGCCCGCCGGCGCCCTTGAAGGTCACGGTCATGCCACCCGCTGCCGCCATGAGAGCGCCAACGCGTGAACCAAACATTCCCTTCGGGTAAGAGCTGAAAACGTGGATGCCGTAGGCGGCAATCGGCATTTGACCGCTCACCAGGTGCATGTCTTCTTCGAGCATCACATCAGCGCCGCCGTGCCCCTCTTCGCCAGGTTGGAACCAAATGATGACGTCGCCTTTTAGTTCATCCTTGTGGGTAGCGATTAGGTGCGCCGCCCCGATGCCGATAGCCATGTGAAGGTCGTGGCCGCAGGCGTGCATGTATCCGTTGGTTGATGAGAAATCTAGCCCGGTGTCTTCAACTACAGCCAAGGCATCCATGTCTGCGCGAAGTAGCACGGTTGGCCCGGGTTGGCCGCCCTTGATGTGCAAGACTGCAGAGGTGATCGACTTACCCAGGGTGATTTCGCCGAGACCGTGAATAGACTCGAGCACTCGCGCTAAGGTCCTTGGCAACTGCAAACCGAACTCAGGAATCTGGTGCAGCTCGCGGCGAATCTCGCTCAAGACATTTGAATATTGGTTTGCCTCTTTGGCTAGGTCTGCATAGCTCATGACGCCATTGTGCCACCTTTAGGCTAGAACTATGTTCTTTGAGCAAATGCATCCAAGCTGGCAGGCAGCCATCCCTGATTCCCAAGCGATTCTCGAGGGTCTCGAGCTCAAGCTCGCACAGCGCGGAACTCACTATTTGCCTGAAAAGAACTTGGTGATGCGTGCCTTCGAGGCGCCGATTGACCAAATTCGTGTTGTCATCATTGGGCAAGATCCTTACCCGACCGTCGGTCACGCGGTTGGTCTTTCTTTCGCGGTTGCGCCTGAAACCAAACCATTGCCACGCAGCCTCAACAACATCTTGCGCGAACTTGGTGA
Source organism: Microbacteriaceae bacterium (assembly GCA_947453475.1). GTDB lineage: Bacteria > Actinomycetota > Actinomycetes > Actinomycetales > Microbacteriaceae > Rhodoluna. Next base: position 8,501 of record CANGGK010000021.1, on the reverse strand, counting down.
TGATCTTGGAAAGAGCATCGAGCGCACTGGCGATTTATCTAAATGGGCTGACCGAGGCGTATTTTTGCTTAACCGTCACCTCACTACGGATGCCGCCGATGCCGGAGCACACGCCGATTTGGGCTGGGGTGCCTTTACCGATTTGGCCATCCGAGCGCTAAATCGCAAACGCGGGCGCTCGTTGGTGGCTATTTTGTGGGGCAACCAGGCCCAGCAATTGGCACCGGTGTTATGTGACGCCAAGGTAATCGCGTCTCCTCATCCGAGCCCGCTTTCTGCGCGTCGCGGATTCTTTGGTTCGAAACCATTCTCAAAGGCGAATGCCGCGCTCATTCAAGCGGGCGAGACACCGATAGATTGGTCTTGTTAGGAGAGCACTTTGGCTTTAGATTCAGAATCACGTTGGCGGCTCGTTCGCGCCATGCGCGCAAAAGGCACTCAGCCTTCTTCGAATGAAACCACGATTCGTGACGCAAAGGTTGAAGACCTCACGCAGATCGTAGAAATTTACAACTACTACATTCGCAACAGCGTGGTGACTTTCGACCTCGATGCCATGTCGCTCGACGAGTGGCAGCACAAGTTCGAGTGGGTTCAATCGCTGAAATTGCCTTTTGTTGTCGCCGAGAGCGCTAGCGGGCAGATTTTAGGTTTCGCGTACGTTGCACCTTGGCGGCAAAAGGCCGCCTACCGTCGCACTGTTGAAGACAGCATCTATCTGCGCCCGGCCGCCATTGGCAAACGAGTTGGAACCAAGCTCTTGACCGAAATCATTGAACGCAGCAAGGCTGCGGGAGTCAAAGAAATCGTTGCCGTCATTTCAGACAAAGGCGCAGAATCGTCAATCGCGCTACACGAAAGTTTTGGCTTCAAGCACCAGGGTCATCTGGCTAAGGTTGGCTTCAAATTTGGCCGTTGGCTCGGCACCGTTCTGATGCAAAAGAGTCTCTAGAACTTCTTGAGGAAAACCTCAGGAATCATTCAGGTTTAAGACTTAGGCTGTTTTTATGAAGTTTTCTCGGGGATTAGTCGCGACCGCACTAGCTATTGCTCTCCTTGGCGTTAACGCAGCGCCGGCATTTGCAGCCGTAGACCCGATTCTCACCGACACCAGCTTTGATGCCGTCGGTCTGATTGTGAAATACAAAGATGGCGTTGCTGCAACTGCGCCCAATGGCCAACCGACCGGTGAAAACGCGTCGGGTGTTGATTTATCCACCGGGCGTGACATCGGTGACGGGTGGCACTCAGTAGCCTTCGCCAGCGATCTACCAGCCGGTTCAGCCACGGCCATTGCCACACGCTTGGCGGCCGACCCGCGAGTCGCCGCGGTTGAACTTGATCGAAAACTTTTACCTGCCTCAATTTCAGCAAAGCCTTCTGCCGCGGCCATTGCAGCTCTAAAGCCGGCAAGCGTGGTTCGCTCTCTCAAAGCCAAGGATGCCTGGGATAAATCGGCACCTACTGCTGCAGCCATCAAACTCACCTGGTTAGCGCCGGCATCTCTTTTTGGCGCAAAGGTATCTGGATATCGAATCGAATCGAATAACGGCACTGGCTGGAAGTTTCAGACCACCGCTTTGACGACATCTGCAACTGTGAAGCAAGACCTAGTTGCTGGCGTTACTTATTCATTCAGAGTTGCTGCAATCACCTCGCAGGCCGGGGCCTCAAAGGTCGGTGCGTTTTCGGCACCGATAAAGGCGGTTGGCACATCGACCCCGCAGGCACCCGTTTTCACCGGTTCAAACACGGCTTTCGCCTCAACGGCACCATCTTGGGCACCGCAAAACAAAGCCCAAGCCGGCGGCCTTCCTATTTTGGGATACCAGGCAACTGCATCGGCATCTGGCCAGCAAACCGTTACGTGCCTTGCTCCAGCGTCGGCAACCACCTGCGCATTCAATAACCTTGCCGCAAACGTGACTTATTCGGTGACCGTGACGGCCAAGAACGCCCGAGGTTCAACGGCCAGCATGGCTGCCGTTACGCCGCTCGACGCACTCTTCAAAGATCAGTGGTACTTGACTGCCAAGTATGGAATCAATGCGCCGAATGCCTGGTCAAAGACCATGGGTTCAAAGAATGTAGTGGTTGCGGTAATCGACAGCGGAATCACTGCTCACCCCGACCTAGATAACCAGATTGTGCCGGGTTACGACTTCGTAAGCGACGTTGCTTCGTCAAATGATGGCGATGGCTGGGATGCAAATAATGCCGACCCAGGTGATTACTACGCGAATCAAACGAGTTCATGGCACGGCACGCACGTTGCGGGAATCATCGCTGCTCAATCGAACTCAATTGGCGTAACCGGAATCGCCCCTAATGTGAAGATTCAGCCAATCCGTGCACTGGGCACCGATGGCGGCAATTCTTCAGATCTCATTGCAGCACTTCACTGGGCTGCAGGCATGCACGTTGCAGGCGTTCCAGACAACAAGACTCCGGCACAGGTCGTGAATCTATCCATGGGCACCGATAGCTACACTCCCTGCAGATTGCGTGGTCAAACTACGGGAGCCACCGAAGATGCCCTCTCCGACCTAAAAAATGCTGGTGTAACGGTTGTCAGCGCAGCGGGTAACTTCAATGTTCCGGCATACGAGTCTTACCCAGGCAACTGCTTTCCAACCATCAACGTCGGAGCCACCGCGTTCTCGGGCGAAAGAGCTTCATATTCGAACTATTCGGTTGCTGACAGCACCGGTCAGATGGTTGGTGTCGACATCTCGGCGCCTGGCGGCGATAGTAAATTCCCCGGTGATTCACCAGCCGGAACCTTCGGCAAAATTGTGTCGACCTTGAACGACGGAACCACCGGACCGGGGGCGCCAATCTACAAGGGCGAAGAGGGCACGAGCATGGCCACACCGGTGGTTGCCGGAGTGGTTGCGCTGATTTACTCGGTCAAACCAAAAATAACTTTTGACCAGGTCTGGGAGGTGCTGAAGGCAACCGTAACCGCGTTTCCGGAAGGCAGTTCTTGTGCGCTCAAATCGAACTGCGGCGCTGGCATAGTAAATGCCGGTGCAGCCGTTGCGGCGGCGGCAGCTCTGCCTTAACTAGACTCTAGCCATGCGAATTCATCGGGCATGGCTTGTAGCTGGAGTAACGTTTCTAACTCTCATCTGTGCCGCCGCATTCAGGTCGACTACCTCGATCATGTTTATGCCACTAGAGATGGAATTCGGCTGGACTCGCAGCCTCACTTCTAGTGCGCTCTCAATCAACCTCGTCGTTTATGGTGTCACCGCGCCATTCGCAGCAACCTTAATGGAACGTTTCTCTCCGAAGCGGGTTGCCGTAGCCGCATTGGTATTGGTAGCGCTTGGTACCGGCTTGACCATCGGAATGACCGCTCCGTGGCAATTGATGCTTTACTGGGGTGTTTTCGTGGGCCTCGGCACCGGTTGCATCGCTCTGGTGTTCGCGTCGTTGGTCGCTAACCGCTGGTTTTCGGCAAAACGCGGTCTGGTAACCGGCATATTCTCGGCCGCCTATGCCACCGGGCAGTTGATCTTTTTACCAGCCTTGACTTCAGTGGTCATGACCAGCGGCTGGCGTACTGCCTCACTCGTTGTTGCTTGCTTCGCAGCCGGAGTCATCCCCATCTTCCTAATCTTTTTCAGAAATTCTCCAGAAGAAGTTGGCGGTGCTCCATACGGTGGAGACCACCAGGATGCTGCTGGGGGAGCGGCACCGAAAACCGCTAGAGCCACACTCGCTGTTCTTCGTCAAGCGGGCAAAAAGCCGGCCTTCTGGGTATTGGCCGGCACCTTCTTCGTTTGCGGTTGGACGACCAATGGACTGATTGGCGCGCACTTTATCCCCGCGGCTCACGACCACGGAATGCCCGAGGGTACCGCAGCCGGACTGTTGGCGGTTGTTGGAATCTTTGACTTTATTGGCACCATACTTTCGGGCTGGCTTACCGACCGCGTGAGCCCAATCATCTTGCTCGTTTTCTACTACGGCCTCCGCGGCTTGGCGCTTTTTACCGTGCCATTTGTCTTAGGCCCCGAGGTCCAGCCGCCACTGTTGTTCTTCATCGTGTTCTATGGGCTCGACTGGATTGCGACCGTTCCGCCAACCATTGAGTTGTGCCGCAAATACTTCGGCCGTGCTCAATCGCCGTCGGTCTATGGCTGGGTGTTTGCGTCTCACATGATTGGTGCGGCTATCGCAGCTTCGTTTGCCGGTGCCATCCGCCAGAGCCAAGGTTCATACTTCATTGCTTGGATAACGGCCGCGGTGCTTTGCCTGGTTGCCGCCGGCTCGGTGTTGTTGCTGCGCAGAATCAAGCCAGACTTTGCCTAGAGAACCCCTGAAAATACAAAAAAACCTCGGATAAATCCGAGGTTTTTTGTTTAGCACTTGTGCGGAAGGTGGGACTTGAACCCACACGTCTCTCAACGCTAGAACCTAAATCTAGTGCGTCTGCCAATTTCGCCACTCCCGCGTGCTTGACTATGTTACCCCATAAATCGCTTGTGGATAAATCGAGCGTAAAAAATCTTGAAATTGCACCCTTTCCTAACCAAAAAGTTAGGCGAACCATGTCTCTAATTCTCGAAAAACTAAGTCTCGCAGTTCGCGATGAAGCCATCGCTAAGAATCGAGTTGAGGCTCGTTCTTTGGATAACGCCTTGGACTCTGAAATTGAGTCACTGCAAGACGGACTACCCCTTTCGGATGAGCTTGAGCTGCGTCGGTTAGCTGAAAATAAACTCTTTGGGTTTGGCAAACTTCAACCATTGCTCGATGATCCAACCATTGAAGAGATTTGGGTCAACGGCCCCGATTCAATATTCGTGGCAAAAGCTGGCATTTCGATGCGCTTAAACATTTCTATAACTTCGAATGAGCTTTCTATTCTCATTGAAAGGATGTTGCGCGTCTCTGGCCGGCGACTGGACAGGTCCTCTCCCTTCGTCGATGCTTCGCTTCCCGATGGCTCAAGGCTTCACGTGGTGATCCCAGACATCACTCGTTCTCATTGGTCAGTAAATATTCGTAAGTTCCCATCTGCTTTGCTAACAATGGATGATTTGGTCTCCAGCGGTTCTTTGACGCGCAAGCAGAGTCGATTTCTTGGTTCAGCTCTTGCCGATGGGGCTAACGTTTTGGTGTCTGGTGCAACGCAGGCGGGCAAAACTACGATTTTGTGTGCACTTCTAAATTCCTTGGATGCCAAAGAACGAATTGTCACCGTTGAGGAAACATTCGAAATTCGAGCGACTAATCCCGACTGGGTTGCTCTTCAAACACGCCAGCCAAACTTAGAAGGCTTCGGAGAGGTAACGCTTCGACGGCTTATTAAAGAGGCCTTAAGAATGAGGCCATCCAGGCTCGTCGTCGGCGAGGTTCGTGAAGCCGAAGCCCTCGATCTCTTAATCGCGCTCAACTCCGGGTTGCCGGGACTCTGCACCATCCATGCAAATTCAGCGCAAGATGCGCTCCTAAAACTCAGCACTCTTCCGCTCCTCGCGGGGCAAAATATTTCGGCAGATTTCATCCAGCCAACTATTGCCGCCTGTATTGATTTGGTAGTTCACTGTCAACTCGATAGCAGTGGTAGGCGGGGCGTTGCTGAAATTCGCCGGGTCCTGCCATTCAACGGGGAGCTTCTCAGCGAGACAGTCTCATGTTGAAGTGGCTCAAAAACACAATCGAAGCTGCCGGACTGGGAAGGTTTGGTGTCGGCAAGGTGTCTTTGGCACTTGTTTTGATTTTTTCGGCAAGCGTTTGGGTTTCGCTGTCGATTATCCAGGTGCCAGCCTTTGCTTTGAGCATCGGAACGATGTTGGTCGCTTTCTGCCTTGAGCTTATGACCCTCATGGCGAGTTCTAGAAGACGACAGGTTGCAGCAGTGTGGCCAGAAGTGCTCGATTCTTTGGTTTCTGCCTCTGCATCGGGCATGTCGATGTACGAATCACTCATTGAGCTTGCCGAAATTGGCCCGGTTCTGTTGCGACCTCATTTTCGGCGACTTCAGGTCGCGCTAGATTCCGGAAGCAGTTTGGAGGACGCTCTCCGGGAATTGAAGATTGCACTGGGTCAAATCAACGTCGATCGATTAGTAGAACTCTGCCGAATTGTCTCGGCTGCCGGCGGTGAGGGTTTCTACGCTGCCTTGAGAAATCAGAGCGCCTTGGTGAGAGAAGAATTGGCGCTACGCGGAGAACTCGAGTCAAAGCAAGGTTGGATTTCGGGCACCGCCAAAGTGGCGATTGTCGCCCCTTGGCTAATTGTTGCAATGCTCTGTTCGCGACCCGAAAATATTGCGGCTTATGCAACATCCGAAGGAACTTTGATTTTGGTATTTGGGTTGATCATCTCGATATTTGCCTATCGATTGATTCACTTACTCGGTTCGACTTCTAAAACTCCAAGAGTGTTTGTTCAATGATTTCTCTCATTTGGTCACTAACACTCGCCGCCGGCATTCGTTTTATCGCCAACTACGCGCTTGCCTTGTCACGCCCAAGTTTGCTCGCCAGATTAAACCCGAAATCTCGTCAAGTGCCCTTTTGGCAAACCGAGCTTGAAATTTGGCGGCAGAAACTTTCTAGTCGCGTTGAAATGAAGGCCAAACATCGCAGAGTTTTGTACGAATTGCCAGAGTTGTTGGAAATGTTGGCGGTAGCGCTGAGCGCAGGAGATAGTCTCTTTGCCGCTCTGGCCAGAGTCTCCTTTAAAGCCGAAGGTGTTTTCGCAACTGAACTTCAAAAGGTTTTCTTGGCGCTCGAATTAGGGGGAGACATGCTTACCGAGATGAACGCTCTCGCAAAGAGATTGCCCCAGCGTCAGGTGGTTGAGTTTGCTAGCAAGGTAAATCTTGGAATCTCTAGAGGGAGTCCATTGGTCGAAATGATTCTTGAACAGTCCAAAACAGCAAGAGCAGAGATTCGAAATGATCTACTTCGGCAGGCGGGCAGAAACGAAACCCGCATGCTCGTGCCTCTAGTTTTTCTCATTCTTCCGGTCACGGTCTTGTTCGCCATTTATCCGAGCCTTCAGTTACTAAATGTCAGTTATATCTAGGAGAAAAAATGCCAAATCAATCAAGTGCGCCAAAGATTACATTTTCACGAGTAAACCTTAAGTCTGAGTCAGGTGACGTGCCTGGGTGGGTTCTCATTACCTTGATGACGGCAGGCCTTGTGGTTCTAATGTGGGCTGTTGCTGGCCCGGCACTGAAAAGTGTTTTTGAGCAGGCAATGACAAAAGTTGCTGCGTTCTAACGGTTCTGCTCCGGTCGATTTCATACTGGTGAGCACGCCTTTGCTGCTTCTTACTCTGAGCATTTTGGGAGTAGCTGTAAATGGATACGCGACCAACATCGCCCAAGACGTGGCGATTTCGACGGCAAGGTTTGCTTCACTGGCAGATTCATCGGAGGCCGAAACAGAATCAAACTCGATGAGGGTCTTGACCTCAGCGCTGGGTTCAATCTTTCGTGCTGAAGTTTCGGTTCGGAAATCAAATGCATCTGGTGTGTGTCTAAACGAATCAACAGTGACGCTGCAGCCAGTAGCCCTCGGGTTGTTCGGCGCCGTAACCAAAATTGAGGAGCGCGCTTATGTCTTTTGCGAAATTCAAAACGGATGAAGGCTCAATTGTTCTTGAGTTCATCGGCTTTGGCATCATTCTGCAAGTGCCCCTGCTAGCGCTAGTCCTGGGATTGACGGCTTTACAGCACGATCAATTAGCGGCGGAGGCCATAAATCGTGAAGCGTTGAGGTCGCTCGTGTTACTCAATCGAACCCCAGAAGAAACCGCGAGTGAGGTTGCGCAACTTTATCGCCTCAACCCCTCTAGGGTTTCCCTTTCATTTCAATGCCAAAACCAAGATTGCGATTCGGTTGGCAATTGGGTGCATTTGACCACTCGAATTGGCCAAGCCGTGTCCGAAGGCGAAATCATTCGATGAAAAACGAGCGAGGCTCAATTGCTCCTCTGGGAATCGGGTTGACTGTGTTGTTACTCGCGACAATCATTGCCCTGGTTTCTGCAGGTTCACTTTATGTTTTTCAAGCTCGCCTCAAGAGCCTTGCCGAGTTTGCGGCTTTAAGCGAGGCGCAAACCGGGCTCTCGGTTGCCGAATATCTTAGTGAGACAAATCAAAGACAGTTTTTGAATCTGATTGTGCTCCGAGATGAAACGCTCGATGGTCGAACCGTTGAAGTGGCCATTTGCGCTTCTTGGAGCCCACCTCTCAAACTGTTCGACCTAAACGGTGAAAAAAGAGTCTGCGGCAAAGCATCGGCAAGAAACGGTTAGTTAATCTCAAACCTCGGAATGTGCTTCCACATACCAACCGCGCCGCCAAGTGTGATCACGCCAATGCCGGCTATCGCCAGAGGCAGACCAAACGCGAGCGTTAGTAGCGAGATAGCTGGGGCAGTCATTGCAACACCGCCGTCAATCATTAGGCGGTAGAACGAGAGAAACTCGTTTCGGGCATCCTTGGGGGCTAGGTCGGCACCAATCACCAT
>CANGGK010000020.1 GCA_947453475.1 Microbacteriaceae bacterium | reverse complement strand
TTACAAACGCCGAAGCTCGCAACTACCTTCGTATTTTTCTCTCTGGCGCCTCAGATGAGCAGCCAGACAAGCAAGGGCGCGTAACCATTCCGGCAACCCTTCGCCAGTACGCCGGGCTTGATAAAGATCTAGTCGTAATCGGTGTTGGCAACCGTGCTGAAATCTGGGATGCCAAGGCCTGGAGCGAATTCCTCGCAAACCACGAGGCTTCCTTCTCGAATGTTTCCGAGGAGGTGATTCCGGGTCTCTTCTAGCCTGTCGCTAGATCTCCACCCGTTCATAACTGCGAAAACCAAGCTCGCGGCGAATGGATGGGGTTCTAGATACAGGAACTTCCGGATAACAAATGTCGAAGAAGATTTCTGAACTTCATGCCCCGGTAACGCTAGAGCGTTGCATCGAACTTCTGGCACCTGCGCTAGAGGCCGACGGTGCTGTACTGGTGGATGGCACCCTGGGCCTTGGCGGCCACAGCGAAGCTTTCCTAGAGCGTTTCCCAAACCTAACCTTGGTTGGCATCGACCGCGACACGACCGCCCTGGCGCTAGCCGGAGAGCGCCTTGCTCGCTTCAGCGACCGCACTCACCTTGTGCACGCGGTTTATGAAGAAATTGAAGACGTTCTAGAGGAACTTGGTATCGAGTCGGTACAAGGTATCTTGCTTGACTTAGGTGTTTCTTCGATGCAGTTGGATGAAGCCGACCGTGGTTTCGCTTACTCTTACGAGGCGCCACTCGACATGCGCATGGACGCAACCCAGGGTGACACCGCTGCCGAAATCGTTAATAACTACGCTGAGCAGGACCTAGCCCGAATTTTCAAGGAATTCGGCGAAGAGCGCTATGCCAAGGGCGTTGCCAAGGCGATTGTAGAAGCGCGAAAGACTGTGCCCTTCACCACCAGCACCGGCCTTGCAGCCTTGATTGCCAAGGTCATCCCTTTCATCCCAGGCAAAAGCAGCGGTCACCCGGCCAAGCGCGTTTTTCAGGCCCTAAGAATCGAAGTCAACGGCGAGCTAGAGGTGCTAGAGCGAACCATGCCCGCATCGATTCGCTCACTAGCGGTCGGCGGTCGCATTGTCGTTCTCTCGTACCACTCACTTGAAGACCGAATCGTCAAGCAAGCGCTTGTAGCAGCTGCAAACTCGTCAGCACCGCTCGAGCTTCCTTTTGAACTTCCTGAGCACGCCCCAACCCTTCGACTATTGGTCAAAGGCGCTGAGGCCGCTACAGCTGAAGAAATTTTGACTAACCCGCGAGCCGCGTCGGTGCGACTTCGTGCAGCAGAAAAGATCCGGAGAGCATAATGAGCACCGCACGTTTGACCCAGGCGCCTCGCGCAACCCGCCAGCTACCAGCGCGCGCCAGCCTTCGCTCGATCAACCTCTCTGGTCTAACCAACTCATCTTCAAGTCGGGTGGTTGTGGCAACAATCACCCTGGGCGCTATTGCAATCGCGATTTTTCAGCTACTCCTTCACATCGCAACTTCAAGCTCGGTTTATGAACTGGCTCACCTTCAGACCGAAAAGCGCGACCTAACTACCACCACTCAGATTCTTGGTCAGCAGGTAGATTCTTTGGCTTCGCAGCAGAACCTAGCCAATGCCGCCGAAAAACTAGGCATGATTTCGAACGCGAACCCGGTTTTTCTTCGTCTTGAAGACCAGCGCGTATTCGGCAAGCCAAAGGCAGCGTTGACGGCTGATGGTCGCGTTTCTCGCAACCTAGTTCCAAATGCCGCCATGGTTCGCAGCTCGGTCATCGTGGCACCGACCAGCACTGTAGCCGAGGCGCTGGCACCGGTTTCTGGTGCTGCTCCTCAAGCCGCCGCATTCGTCCCTGCGAAGGTGAATGTCGCTAACGGTTCAACCGCGGTTAGTTCGGTAGTTTCTAATAGTGGCGGCATCCCAGCGTCACCAACTCACTAGTTCAAGGCAGGTCGGCAGATGACATATCTGACGCCCGGCGACCCTAAACGAAGAGTTCGCGCGATTCAGGCTTTTGTAGTCATCGTCGCTGTTGTTTTCGGAATTCGCCTAGTCGATCTTCAAATTCTTGAAGCTGACGCCATCAATGCAAAGTCATACGCAAACCGTGCAGTTTCGCGTGTGCTGCCTTCACTTCGCGGCGATATCGTCGATGGAACCGGCGCAGTTCTTGCTCAAACGGTATTTAAATACGACATTAATGCCGCACCAGACATTGTTAATCCTTTCAACCGCAAGGTTAATGGTCAAGACACCACCATTTCAGTTGAGCAAGCCGCCACCGAAATCGCCACCCTTACCGGCCAGCAGCAACCAGAGGTGCTCGCCAAACTGATCGGTACCGGCAAGTATTCACAGGTGGCGAAGGCCGTGGATGCCGCGGTTTACCGCAGAGTTAAGAAACTCGACATTCCGTGGCTGTTCTTCGACCCACGCCCTTCTCGTGTTTACCCGAATGGAGCCGTTGCCGGCGGCATCCTTGGTTTCTTGGACCCTGACGGAAAGCCACTTGAGGGTATCGAACTTGCTCAGAATGCATGCCTTGCTGGCAAGGATGGCGAAGAAACCTTTGAAAAGGGTGTTGACGGAATCAAGATTCCATCGAGCGCCATCACCACTAAAGCTGCTACGGCTGGCAAGAAAATCGTTCTTACTATCAACGCCGACCTTCAGTACTTCGCCCAGCAAATTCTGACCTCAAACGTGGCCAAACTTCAGGCCGACTGGGGAACTGCCGTTGTTATCGAGGTCAAGACCGGCAAGATCTTGGTGGCTGCCGACGCGCCTAGTTACGACCCGAACGTGCCGGGCAAGTCTTCGGTAGACGTTCGAGGTTCGCGCGTTTTCCGAACCTCATTTGAGCCTGGTTCGACTATGAAGATGGTGACCGCAGCCACAGCTATCGATGCCGGCAAGGTAACGCCGGAATCGCACTTTATTGCACCGTTCTCAATGCTCATTCCTCACTCGAATGGCTATCGTGTGTCTGACAGCCACGTTCACGGCAACGATAAGTTGACGGTAGCTGGTGTGCTGCGAGATTCATCCAACACCGGTGCGATGCAAATCGGTAACACCGTTCCTTGGCAGGTACGTCGAACCTACATGGAGAAGTTTGGTGTGGGTTCGAAGCCTGGGTCAGGTTTCCCGGGCGAGAGCGCCGGTTTGTTGAACACATCCAACACTTGGGCAAACGACGTCATCAAGCGCTACGTTTCGACCTTCGGTCAGGGTGTTTCGGTGACTCCACTTCAGTCGGCCATGATGTATCAAGCCGTCGCCAATAAGGGCGTGCGCCTTCAACCACAACTCATCGAGGGGTGTGTAGATTCGTCGGGCAACCTAACCAAGGTCACCAAGGATAAGGCGCCGGTTCGCGTAGTTACCGAGGCGACTGCAAGCTCGACGCTCGACATCCTCGAAAAAGTTGTCGAAGAAGGTGGAATTGGGCGGCATGCCGCCGTTCCCGGCTATCGCGTGGGTGGAAAGACTGGAACCGCCCAGATTACCGACCCGAACACCGGTCGCTACGGAAACCTGCACGCGATTTCATTCATCGGCGTAGCTCCAATTGATGACCCGCAGTACGTCGTTGCCGTGACCGCTTATAAGTCGCGCACTATCAGTAACTCACTAGGTGCAACCCCGATTTTTAAGGCAATCATGTCGCAGGTGCTGCGCACCTACCGTGTGCCGCCGTCGACAACAAAATCAGCCAACATAAAGACAACGTGGTGATGAGGTAATGGTGAAAGAATCAATCCCGCCGATCCTGCGACCAGACAAGGTCGAACCGGTCGATATTTCTGCATTTGCCGCCAAATTCGGCCTGGAAATTATCGGCGCGGGCGCTGGCGTGCTGCTAACCGGAATCAGCATGAACACCGGCGATCTTCGCCCGGGCGACCTATTTGTTGCCATGCCGGGCAAGAAGACTCACGGTGCCAATTTTGTGGCCAAGGCTACCGAGCTCGGAGCAGTAGCCATCGTTACCGACAAAGCTGGTCTTGAGGTACTTGGTTCGAGCGAGTTGCCGATTATGCTTCTCGAAAACCCGCGTGCGCACCTGGGCGACCTGGCGGCGTTCGTCTATGGCAATGTTGCCGGAAACATGCCAAAGCTTTTTGCCACAACGGGAACCAACGGCAAGACCTCGACGAGTTACCTGCTCGAAGGAATTCTGCGTCAATTGGGCGAAGTAACCGGTCTTACCTCGACTGCCGAACGCCACATCGCCGGCGAAATTATTGTTAGCCGACTCACTACGCCTGAATCTCCTGAAATGCAGGCTTTAATCGCCCGCATGCGTGAAAAGGGTGTTACCTCGGTAGCGGTAGAGGTTTCTGCTCAAGCCTTGTCTCAGCTGCGTGTCGATGGTCTCCACTTTGACGTGGTTGGCTTCACTAACCTCAGTCACGACCACCTTGATGATTACTCAGACATGCAGGCCTACCTCGAAGCCAAGTTGCCCTTATTCACCAAGGCACGCGCCGACAGGGGAGTCGTCTGTCTTGATTCGCCATACGGTAAGGCGTTCGTCAAGCAGGCCGACATCCCGGTGGTGACCATCACCAGCCAAATGGGTGTTGATGCCGATTGGCACGTTGGCATTACCGCAGAGACCCCGTCGTACACCTCATTCGTGCTTGCCGGCCCGGATGGCGTAAACATTCGTTCTCGTGTGCCATTGCTCGGAGCACACATGGCTGCCAATGCCGGCCTGGCAATCGTGATGCTTATCGAAGCTGGGTTTAGCGCTGAACACATCCAAGCGGCCATTTCAAACGGCATCGACGCTTATCTACCTGGCCGCACCGAACGGGTAACCGGCGATTCTGGCCCTGATGTCTATGTTGACTTTGGGCATAGCCCAGATGCTTTCCTAAATACTCTTGCAGCGGTTCGAAAGGTCACCGAGGGTCGAGTGTTTATGGTTTTCGGTGCCGATGGTGACCGTGACGCTTCGAAGCGACCAGACATGGCTCGCGTTGCCGCAGAAGGTTGTGACGTGTTGGTCATCACCGATCACCACCCCCGTTTTGAAGACCCTGCATCGATTCGCAAAGCGCTCTACGAATCAGCGGTCGCGGCTCGACCAAAGCTTGAAATTTACGAGGTCAGCCCACCAGAGGCAGCCATCCGCAAGGCGGTATCGCTTGCCCAGCCGGGTGACGCCATTCTCTGGGCTGGCCCTGGCCACCAGGATTACCGTGACATACGCGGCGTTCGCACGCCGTACTCGGCACGCGCCGAGGCTCGAGCGGCACTGCGAGAAAACGGTTGGTCATGATAGAACTTTCGTTAGCCGAAATTGCCGAGGCCGTTTCTGGTTCATTGCTGAATGTCGATGCCGACTCGGCCACTCGGCTGTTGGTAACCGGCTCGGTTGAGACTGACTCTCGCCTGGTTAGCGCTGGTTCGCTCTTCTTTGCTCGCCCGGGTGAGGTAACCGATGGTCACCTATTTATCGCCTCAGCACAGGAGCTCGGTGCCGTTGCTGCGGTAGTCGACCACGCGGTTGACGAACTCATACCGCAGGTACTGGTTGCCGACGTTACGGCGGCTCTCGGAGATTTGGCCAAGCATGTGCTCGAGAAGCTTCGTGCCGCTGGCAGCATCAAGGTGATTGGCATCACCGGTTCGAATGGCAAGACGACTACTAAGAACATGTTGCGTTCGATTCTCTCGGAAGTCGGCGAGACCATCGCACCGATCGAGTCTTATAACAACGAGGTCGGCGCACCAATTTCGATTCTCAAGGCCGACCAGGCAACTAAATTTCTAGTAGTTGAACTCGGCGCTGGTGGGCCAGGCAGCATCGCCTACCTCGCAAATATCGCCAAGCCAGACATCGCAGTAATGCTCAAGGTTGGCCTCGCTCACGTTGGTGAATTTGGCGGTATCGAAGGAACAGCCAAAATCAAAGGTGAGTTAGCCAGCGCTCTGACGAACCAGGATGTGTTCATCGCTAATGCCGATGACGGCTACGTGCGAGACATGCAAACTCAGGCGAAACGAGTGTGGTTTGGCACGGCCCCGGACGCCGGTTATCGTGCAACCGATTTGCATCTCGACATCAACGGCACAAATTTTGAAATGCACTGGCCAACCGGTGAAACCAATCGAATCAACCTTCAGATTTTGGGGGAGCACCACGTGATGAACGCTCTCGCAGCCTGTGCGGTAGCCGATCAACTTGGTGTTTCGCACCCGGTAATCGTGGCGGCGCTCGAAGCGCTTCCGCTTGCCGAACGCTGGCGAATGCAGCTGACCAATCGCGCGGATGGCATCTCGGTAATCAACGACGCTTATAACGCCAGCCCAGACTCGATGAAGGCAGCTTTACAGACTTTGGCGCAACTCGGCAAGAGTGGCCGTCGAACCATCGCTATTCTCGGCGAGATGGCTGAACTCGGGAGTTTCTCGAGAGAACAGCACGATGCGCTCGGGCGAATAGTTGTTCGCCTAAATATTGATCAGCTCGTGGTGGTCGGCGAGGGTGCCAAGTTGATTCACATGGGAGCCGAACAAGAGGGCTCTTGGGGTGGTGAATCGAAATATTTCGATTCGATTGCCGAGGCTTTGGCCTATGTTCGTGGAATGCTTGAGGCAGGCGACATCGTGCTCGTGAAGTCATCGAAGTCAGCCAATCTCAGGTATCTGGGTGACGATTTATTGGAGGTTCAACCGTGAGAGCGATTCTGCTCGCCGGCGCAATAGCAATGGCGTTTACCCTTCTGGTTACCCCCGGTTTCATCTGGCTTTTCCGCCGTCTAAAGTGGGGTCAGTTCATCCGTGAAGATGGTCCTCAAAGCCACAAGACCAAGCACGGTACCCCAACTATGGGTGGCGTGGTCATCATCGTGGCCGTGGTTCTTGGCTATTTCGTAGGCAAACTTGCCAATTTTGAAGCTCCCACCGTTTCGGCACTCTTGGTGCTATTCATGCTGGTCGGCTTGGGTTTGGTGGGCTTTATCGACGACTTCATCAAGACACACAAGCAACGCAGCCTCGGTTTGACCGGATGGGCCAAGATTGCCCTTCAAGGTGTTGTCGCGACCTCGTTTGCGATTATGGCGCTGCAGTTTCCGAATGAGCGCAACCTGACGCCGGCATCAACCAGGATTTCATTTACCCGTGATCTACCAATCGATCTGATGACCTTCGGCTCGATCATTGGTGTGATTCTGTTCATCGTCTGGATTTACCTGCTGGTTGCTGGAACATCCAACGGAGTCAACATTGCTGACGGCCTGGATGGGTTGGCCACCGGTTCGAGCATCATGGCCATCGGTGCTTACGCAATTATTGGCTTCTGGGAGTTCAACCAGAGCTGTGCCTCAGTGGTCGAAAACGTCGCATCTTGTTACGAGGTTCGCGACCCGCTTGATCTCGCAGTCGTCGCGTCTGCTTTGGTCGGCGCTCTTGCCGGCTTCCTTTGGTGGAATACGTCACCGGCACAAATCTTCATGGGTGACACCGGCTCGCTTGGTCTAGGTGGCGCACTCGCATCGCTGGCGATTCTTTCACGCACCGAACTTCTGTTGGTGCTCATCGGAGGAATCTTCGTTATCGTTACCGGCTCGGTAATCATTCAGCGCGTATTTTTCAAGCTCACCAAATGGCGAACCGGCACCGGCCGTCGCGTGTTTCTCATGAGCCCGCTTCACCACCATTTTGAACTCAAGGGTTGGGCGCAAATTACCGTAGTAGTGCGCTTCTGGATTATTGGTGGGCTGTCTGTGCTGAGCGGAATCGGTATCTTCTACATCAACTGGATCTACGGCTAATTTAGATGGCAGATCTCGACCTACTAACAAGTTGGCATTCAGACTGGAAGGAACTTCGCGCAGTCGTGTTTGGGCTGGGCGTTTCCGGTTTTTCAGCCGCCGACACTCTGGCTGAACTTGGGGCCAAAACACTTGTTGTGGCCGAAAAAGCCGAAACCGACCTATTAGACATCCTTGATGTAATCGGTGTGCCGCACCTCACCGGCGATGAGGCCACCGGAGTACCAGCGTCTGTTGTCGAGTTTGACCCACAGGTCATCATCGTTTCGCCTGGAATCAAGCCCGAGAATGCCCTGCTAACTTGGGCCACCGAGCGTGGCGTCGCTGTTTGGGTAGACATAGATTTGGCCTGGCGTTTGCGAGATAAAACCGAACGCCTGGCACATTGGTTCACGGTGACCGGCACCAATGGCAAGACCACGACCGTTCAGTTGCTCACGGCAATGCTTAATCAGGGCGGCATAAAGGCAGAGGCTTGCGGAAACATCGGCAAACCAATTCTTGACGCCATTCGCGACCCCGAGGGCTTCGACGCTCTAGTGGTGGAGCTTTCGAGTTTTCAATTGCATTACCTGGGCACCATTTTTCCGTTTTCAAGTGCGGTACTAAACCTGGCCGATGACCACCTCGATTGGCACGGAGGATTTGAGGCCTACAAAGCCGCAAAGGGCAAAGTTTACGAAAACACCGTGGCCGCATGTGTTTACAACGTCATGGATAAGTCAACCGAATCGATGGTCGAAGACGCCGATGTTGTCGAAGGTGCTCGAGCAATCGGTTTTACCTTGGGCATTCCAACCCGCAGTCAGGTTGGTTTCGTCGAAGACATTCTCTGCGACCGTGCTTTCTTGGATGATCGCGCGAACAATGCGATTGAGATCGCGACTCTCGAAGACCTCGCCGAAATCGGCGTTTTGACCCCGCACCTAATGGCAAACACCGCCGCTGCTGCGGCGATGGCGCGTTCGGCCGGAGTTGACCCCGCCGACATCCGTGCAGCAATCAGAAACTTCAAACTTGATGCACACCGCATTGAGTTGGTGGCAGAGGCGAATGGAATTCGCTGGATCGATGACTCGAAGGCGACAAACCCACACGCAGCAGATGCCTCGCTTGCATCATTTGAACGAGTCGTTTGGGTCGTCGGTGGGCTTCTAAAGGGCGTCGACATAAGCTCGCTCGTCAAAAAATATCAAAGCAAGCTTGTGGCAGCCATCGTTATTGGCAAAGAGCGTTCCGAAGTTCTAAACGCCTTTGCTACCAACGCGCCAAACGTTCCGGTGGTTGAGGTTTTGGCTGAGTCTGGCGAGCAGGTCATGATTGAGGCAGTTGCAGCGGCGCATGGCTTTGCCAGTGCCGAAGATGTGATTTTATTGGCCCCGGCCGCTGCATCGATGGATCAGTTCAAAGATTACGCAGATCGGGGCAATAGTTTCGCCCATGCCGCGCGCGCCCTAATAGGAGACTCCCGTGGCTAAGCGCCAGATAACCCGGGGGCGCCAGACTGCTAAGCCCCGCCAGTCGCTATCTCAAACCACTTCGCAGTTACAAGTGCTGTTTGGGCGCATCTTCAAGGCCCAATCAATCTATTTCTACCAACTTCTCGGCGTCACACTGTTTCTCGTCGTTTTTGGTCTGGTCATGGTTTTGTCGGCATCTTCGATTGACTCGTTGAAGGCCTCAAATAACTCGTTCGCAATCTTCAACAGGCAGGCAATCGTTGCCATTATTAGCCTTTTGCTGATGTCGCTGATTTCGATAATTCCGATGGACTGGTGGCGCCCTAGGGCGCGCCTGGGATATATGGCAACCATGCTGCTTCAGCTTGCGGTTCTGTTCGTCGGAATTGACATCAACGGAAACCGAAACTGGATCAGAATTCTTGGCCAGCCGATTCAGCCATCCGAGTTCTTGAAGGTTGCCGTGGTTCTTCACGTCGGCGCATACTTGGCCACCAAGAGTCGCGAGCTAGATGTTCGCTCGGTTTGGTACCGAGCCATGGGTATGGTTGCGGCGGCGATGGCCTTGGTTGTCGGAGGTAAAGACCTCGGAACCATGATCATCATGTATGCCATGTTTTTGGGTCTGTTGGCGCTTGCCGGTTTGCCTACCAAGCTGCTGCGCCTTGTTGTAGTGGCAAGCATTGCGATATCTCCAATTCTCGTGACAGCTGGTTCAAGCTCGCGAGTAGGTCGAATCACCGCTTGGTTGAACCCGAGCGCTCCCGACCCGAATGGTTATAACTGGCAGTCAGAGCACGGCATGTGGGCTATCTCAGCGGGCCGAATCTTCGGGGCTGGCCTGGGTGAATCAAAGATGAAGTGGTCTTGGATTCCCGAGGTCGAAAACGACTTCATTTTCGCTGTCATTTCAGAAGAACTCGGCTTGATTGGCGCACTCGTGGTGATTGCGCTATTTGTGACCTTGGCAATCACCTTTTTTAGAATTTGGCAACGCACCAGCGATGATTTCAGTCGCTATGTTGTCTCTGGAATCATGATTTGGATTATTTTTCAGGCCCTAATCAACATCGCGGTAGTTTTGCGTCTGCTTCCGGTTCTGGGTGTTCCGCTTCCGCTTATTTCTTCAGGTGGTTCGTCGCTGCTCGCCACACTGATTGGAATTGGCCTGGTGCTCGCGGTTGAGCGTGAAAACCATACGAACCCACTAGCCGGTCGCCAGGGGCGCATGCCACAGACTCGAGCCTTAAGGCGTGTGCGATGACTCGGTTTCTTTTAGCTGGCGGCGGAACCGCAGGTCACGTCAACCCGCTTCTTTCACTGGCAGACGCGATTTTGGCTGCAAGTTCTGAAGACAAGGTCTGGGCTCTCGGCACAAAAGAGGGTCTCGAAGCAACACTCGTGCCTCAGCGAGGCTATGAACTACTCACCGTGGACCGCCTGCCTTTTCCTAGAAAACTATCGGGATACGCAATTTGGTTTCCTTTTAGGCTTTGGAATGCTGTTCGCCAGGCCAAGAAATACTTGAAGACCTATCAAATTGAGGTCGTGGTGGGTTTTGGCGGTTACGCCTGTGCTCCGGCATATTTGGCCGCTAAGAGTTTGGGAATTCCGACTGTTGTGCATGAAGCGAACGCTCTTCCGGGCTGGGCCAACAAACTTGGAGCAAAGTCTGCCAAAGCGGTCGGTGTCACCTTCAAATCAACTCCGCTGCCTAACGCCCAGTTCGTTGGCATGCCACTGAGGCGCGAAATCGAAGAGTTGGCCACTGGGGCCGATAAGGAATCGGCGCGACTAGCCTTCGGGCTTGACCCAGACACGGTTACTCTGCTGGTCACCGGAGGTTCACTGGGCGCCAAACGCATCAATGAAACCATCGAAGACTCACGCAAGGTTTTGTCGGCCGCCGGCATCCAGGTTCTGCACATCATGGGCGGTCGCTCAGATCTCGAAGAGGTGCGCACCAAGGATTACGTAAGAATCGCCTACTGTGACCGCATGGATCAAGCCATTGCGGCGAGTGACTTTGCGGTTTCGCGTGCAGGCTCTTCTACCGTGTCCGAGTTTGCAGCCGTCGGATTGCCGGCGGCATATGTTCCTTATCCGGTTGGCAACGGAGAGCAGAAGCTCAACGTCGCCGAAATTATTGAAGCTTCGGGCGGCTTGATGGTGCTCGACGAAGACTTCAACTCGGAATACGTTGCTAATACTCTCGTGCCGCTGATTTCGAATGCTCGAGCACTTTCTGAGATGGCCACAAACGCCAAGCAGGTCGGTGTCTCGGATGGCACCGAGCGCCTGCTAGCCCTCGTAAAAGGCGTGTTGTAGAGCCTAAAGAGCCACCTTTCGACCTAGTCTTTAGTGGATAGTTAGGAACGCCATGATCAAGCCAGATTTCACCCAAGCGGTACCCGAAGATTTGGGAACGGTTCACTTTGTCGGCATCGGTGGGTCGGGTATGAGCGGAATTGCCCGAATTCTTCTTGGCATGGGGCACAAAGTTACCGGCAGTGACCTTCGCGACACCGACGCCGTGGCCACGCTGCGAGAGCTTGGTGCCGAAATTTTTATCGGCCATGATGCCGCTCATCTGGGAACACCTGACACCGTAGTTGTCACATCGGCGCTCTGGCCTACCAACCCCGAATACTTGCTGGCAAAAGAGCGTGGCATCCCGGTGATTCACCGCTCACAGGCCCTTGCCTACCTAACCTCGAAGAAGCGCGTGATTGCCATCGCCGGTGCACACGGAAAAACGACGAGCACGGGCATGATCATCACCGGCCTTCTAGGTTTGGGCGAAGACCCGTCATTCGTGAACGGTGGAGTAATCGCTTCGCTAAACGCATCGTCGGCAAGCGGCTCGGGCGACCTGTTCGTTATTGAAGCAGATGAATCAGATGGTTCGTTCTTGCACTACGACACGGCTATTGCGCTAATTACAAATGTCGACGCCGATCACCTCGACCACTATGGCAGCGAAGAAGCCTTTGAAGCCGAATTTGGGCGGTTTGCTCAGGGTGCCAAGGAGTTTGTTGCGATTAGCTCGGATGACCCGGGTGCTGTTCGTGTCGGCAAACTAATTAAAGACAAGCGAATCATTAGCTTCGGTCGTGCTGCGGATTCCACGGTGCGCCTTGTCAATGTTGACGCTACCGGTGCAAATGTTTCGTTTGGCCTTGAGTATGCCGGTCAGAACTTTAGTGCGACTCTCAACGTGCCTGGCGAGCACAATGCCATCAACGCGGCGGGAGCATTCGCCGTGCTGGTTGGGCTCGGCTACGAGCCTGGCGCTTCACTGGCGGCAATTAGCGAGTTTGGTGGAACCGAGCGACGTTTTGAGCTTCATGGTGAGTCGCGCGGGGTCAAGGTTTACGATGACTTCGCGCACCACCCAACCGAGGTTTCGGCAGCCATTAAGGCGGCTCGAGCCGTGGTTGGTGATGGCAAGTTGATCACCGTGTTCCAGCCGCATCTATACAGCCGCACCCGAATCATGGCTAAGGAGTTTGCCGAGGCGCTATCTGCGAGTGACGAGGTAGTCGTGCTTGACATTTACGCGGCTCGCGAGGACCCTGAACCGGGAGTTACCGGGGCGCTGGTCAGCGACGCTTTCAAGAACCAACAGCAGGTTCACTATGTTCCGTTGTGGGACGACGTGCCTGCCGTTGCCGCCGCGCTTGCCAATAAGGGAGATTTCATCATGACGATGGGTTGCGGTGACATTTACCGCATGGTTCCGGCCCTACTTGAGGCACTCGAGAACTAAGTTGAAGCGTCCAGGTCCGGCAAAAAAGAGTGCGGCGAAAGGCTTACCGAAAAGCCCGGCTTCGGTCACTCCAATCGCGGCTAAACGTGCCGAAAAGGCTAAGGTTTCGAGGCTCGACAGACCCGCAGGCATCGCAAAGCCTGCCAAACGGGCCAAGCCTGCCAAGCCTGCCAAGCAGCCCAAGGCTCTCAGCGCTAAACGGCTCGCACCTGCTGGGCGGGTAGGTCGAGTCGGTCTATTCACGCGCTTGCCACCCGAAGCAAAACGTTTTGTCGCGGCTTCTCGTCAAAGAAAAATAGTCGCCCTGATTATTTCGGGTTCGTTTGGTTTGCTCATTGCTTTGATTCTGGCGACGATGTTCACTCCAATGCTTGCGGTTGAAAAGCTCGAGGTAACCGGAACCCATCGAATTCAGCAGAAGGACGTATTGAAAGCCCTTTCGGGCGAAATGGGCGTTCCTTTGCCGATGGTTAATTCCGGCCGAATTGCAAAGAGCCTCGAGTCGTTTGCACTTGTCGACACCTTTGCAGTAATCAGCCTGCCGCCTCATACGCTTCGCATCGCAATCACCGAACGTCAGCCTATTTGTATAGTCACAGTGGCGGGTGTTGATTATCTTTACGACCCTGCAGGTGTTCGAATCGGAACTGCAAATGCTTCAGACAACTACCCGCGAATCGCAATCGTTGGCGACCCGAGGGGGAGTGCCGAATACACGGCAGCAATCGATGTGCTTCTTTCGCTACCGGTTAGCCTCCTGGGGCAGATATCCACCGTTGATGCGAAGAGCAAGGATGACGTATCGATGCGTCTTCGCGGTTACGCCGGTCAGAAGATTGTTTGGGGTGACGGCTCACAATCGGTGCTGAAATCGAAGGTGCTCGCTGCGCTGATCAAGAACCAGAAAAAGTCGGATTATGTGACTTTTGACGTGTCCTCACCGACCGCACCAGTGGTCAGATACACAAACTTTTAGACACGCCTAGCAACCTCCGAACTTAAGGTCTTAAAAGCGTTTACTTTCTTCGCGCAAGACAATAAAAACGCTAAACCATCAGCCTTTGGTTGAACCTTAGGGTTTTTACTTGCCAAGCTCTTTGAGCAGAAGCGGAGGAATATCATGGGTCTAAACCAGAACTATCTGGCAGTCATCAAGGTCGTTGGCGTTGGTGGCGGTGGCGTTAACGCGCTGAACCGAATGATTGACGCTGGTCTGCGCGGGGTCGAGTTTGTTGCTATCAACACCGACGCCCAGGCGCTACTCATGAGCGAAGCACACGTGAAGCTAGACATTGGTCGCGAGCTAACCCGCGGCCTCGGCGCCGGAGCCGACCCTGAAATCGGCCGTCGCGCTGCTGAAGACCACTCGGATGAAATTGAGGCCGCCTTGAAGGGCGCCGACATGGTGTTCGTTACTGCAGGCGAGGGCGGTGGCACCGGAACCGGTGCTGCACCGGTTGTTGCCCGCATCGCCAAGAATCTTGAAGCCCTCACCGTTGGTGTCGTAACCCGCCCATTTGGCTTCGAAGGAAAGCGTCGTTCACAGCAGGCCGATCAGGGCATCGACATCCTTCGCAGCGAGGTCGACACCCTTATCGTCGTTCCAAACCAGCGCTTGCTCGACCTGGGCAACAAGGCTGTTTCTGCGATTGAAGCATTCGCCACCGCCGACGACGTTCTTCGTGCCGGCGTGCAGGGCATTACCGACCTAATCACCAACCCTGGCCTGATCAACCTCGACTTCGCCGACGTGAAGTCGGTTATGAAGGGTGCCGGTTCGGCCATCATGGGTATCGGTACAGCCAAGGGTGAAGACCGCGCGGTTCGTGCAGCTGAAATCGCTGTATCTAGCCCACTTCTCGAGGCCAGCATCGATGGCGCCCATGGCGTTCTAATCTCAATTCAGGGTGCTTCAGACCTCGGACTTCACGAGATGGACGAAGCTGCCCGACTAATCCAAGAGGCAGTCAGCCCAGAGGCAAACATCATCTTCGGAACCACGATCGACGACACGCTTGGCGACGAGGTGCGAATCACCGTTATTGCAGCTGGCTTTGATGGCGGCGAACCGAAGGCTCGCAAGGTAGAACGCCAGCCTTACACCAACCCTCTAGCTGCACCCGCGGCTGCTCCCACTTCAGCGGCAACCCCGTCTTCAGCTACCAGCGGTTGGTTCTCGACTCCAAGCGAAGTCAGCAACCAGACCGCTCCGGTAGCCGTCGTGCCTGAGGTAGACGACGCTGAGACGGCTGCTCCGGCAACCGAGTCGGCTATCAACAGCCTGTTTTCACCATCGACTCCAAAACCTCAAACCGAGGATGGAACCTTTGGTGACGACTTGGATATCCCTGACTTCTTGAAGTAGTCAGCTCTTGTCACTAGCCGAGCGTTTAGGTGAAGCGCAACAGCGCATCGCAAATGCAACGCTGGCTGCCAAACGTGAACTGGATTCGGTCACGTTGATTGTGGTCACCAAGAATCATCCGGCACAGCTGGTGCTCGATCTAATCGATCTGGGCATGCGTGATTTTGGAGAAAACCGCGACCAAGAGGCTGCTCCAAAGGCACTCGAAGTGCGAGCGGGTTCTGACATCGAACATCGTTGGCATTTCATCGGCCAGTTGCAGAGCAACAAGGTTAAGTCTGTTGTCACCTATGCAAACTCCATTCACTCGCTCGACCGCGAATCGCTCTTGGACGCCCTGGGCAAGGCCACGCTCGAACGAAACACGCCGCTCGATGTCTTCATCCAGTTAAACCTCACCGATGACGAAGCTCGCGGAGGAATTCGCGATGGCGAATTGCTGCCATTTGCCGAAAAAGTTCTCGGTCATCCTGGACTGAATTTGGTCGGCGTCATGGGCGTTGCGGCTCTGGATAATAACCTGGAGCGCGATTTTGGGCTGATTCGCGCGGCAAGTGAAAAACTGCAAACCGTAAAACCCGAGGCCAAACTAATCTCGGCCGGCATGTCTGAAGACTTTGAAACGGCAATCGCATTCGGTGCGACACACTTGCGCATTGGAAGCGCAATAACGGGTAAACGTCAGTATTAGCCATATTCTGGGGTTGTAAACATCCGCAGGAGGATAAATCATGGCTGGAATTATTTCGCAGGTTACCGGTTGGCTTGGCCTATCCGATGAAGTTGAAGCAGTGCCTTCACGCCCAGCTACTTCAACGGTAGGTGAGCAGCGACCGGCTGCACGTGTCACACAGATGCGCCCACGTCGCGGTGTTTCAGACGTAAACGAGATTTACACCATCGAGCCACGCAGCTACGAGGATGCCAAGGAAGTAGCGGCTAACTACCGTCTAGGAATTCCAGTAATCGTAAACATGGGCGACATGTCTGAGGTTGACTCGCGCCGCATGCTCGACTTCATGCTCGGCCTTAAAGAGGGCCTAGAGGGTCACATGAAGCGCGTAACCCTAAAGGTCTACCTGCTTACCCCAAACCACGTTGCTGTGAACAACGAAGATGACGAAGACGGCGAAGCCGCCGACGATCTTCTAGTTCGCCCTTAACTCAAGGATTTATAAGGCATGGGCCTGATTGCGCTAGTTCTTTACTGGCTGCTTCAGGTCTATTTCTTTGCCCTGATTGGACGTTTTATAGTCGATCTGGTTTTATCTTTGAACCCAAACTGGCGCCCTAAAGGTCTGGTGGTTGTCGTAGTTGAGTCGATTTATACGGTTACCGACCCGGCGCTCAAGCTGATTAGAAAAATCATTCCACCGCTGCGAATGGGCGCTATTCAACTGGACTTCGGCTGGACGATTCTGCTGATTGCCATCATGTTTCTGCAAAAGATTATTCTCTCTTTCGCCTAAGCAATATTTGTAAACATCAAGTGCCTCGGGTTAGCGCTCAAAGCGCGCCTAGGGTAACCTTTACCCATGCCTTTAACACCTGAAGATGTAGTCAATAAGCGGTTTCAGCCAACCAAGTTTCGCGAGGGCTATGACCAGGATGAAGTCGATGACTTTCTCGATGAAATCGTCGTTGAACTTCGCCGTCTAGGTCAAGAGAACGAAGACCTCCGCCAGCGCCTTTTGGCCTCGGAGTCGCGAATTGCAGAGCTACAGCGCAGCGGCGCCGGTCTAGCAGACCAGCTAAACAACCCGACCGCAGAGTCGGCACTTAGCCCAATTACATCCAACGCGCCTAGTGCGTTCCCAGAGGCCACTCAAGACCCATCAACACTTGATTCGAATAACACCAACAACCTTCTACAGCTTGCCCGCAAGCTTCACGAAGAGCATGTTCGTGATGGTCTGGCAAAGCGTGATGCGCTTATTGCCGAGGGTCACGCAACCGCGGCTCGCGTAGTTCGTGAGGCCGAGGCCCAGCAGCGTGCCGACATGAGCCGCCTTGAGCAAGAGAAGGCGTTGATTGAGCACAGCATCCAAGAGCTTCGAAGCTTCGAGCGTGAATATCGCATCAAGTTGAAGAGCTATATCGAAAGTCAGTTGGAAGACTTGGAGCACTCAGAGGCTCCGAGCACCAACACCGGGTCGACGCCTGCAATTGAGCAGACCTTCTATAACCCTGGCTTTAATGCGGAGCCTACCGAGCCGAACAAGCCTTTCACCGGTGACTTCGGTTTCGGCAACTAACATGACCAAGCGCGGGCTTATGCTCGCTTTTCTGACCACGGGTTGGGTCTTAGTCACCCTCGATCAGCTAAGCAAGTATCTCGTTATTGAAAACCTGAAACCAGGTCAGTCGGTTCCGATCATCGGAAACCTCGTCAGGTTGGTGCTTGTCTACAACGACTCCGCCGCGTTTTCGATTGGCTTTGGTGCAACCTGGATTTTCACCATCCTGTCGACTTTGGCAACCCTGGCCATAATTTGGTTCGCACCTAAACTTGAAACGCCAGGCTGGGCTGTTACCGGCGGCCTTGCCCTCGGTGGCGTTGTCGGCAACCTAATCGACCGACTGATTCGAAACCCGGGTTTTGGTCAAGGGCACGTCGTAGATTTCCTTTCGATTCCCTTCAACTTTCCAATTTTTAACGTCGCAGACATGGCAATCGTCGCAGTGGCAATCATCGTGGTAATTCGCATTATGGGCGGCGCTCCAATCGGCAAAGCGCCCATCGCGCGAGCATGAGCGAATCGCGTCTGCTTCCGGTGCCCGAGGGGCTAGCCGGTGAGCGAGTAGATGCCGGCTTGGCCAAGCTACTGGGTCTGTCAAGATCGGCTTGTGCCGACATGATCGTCGATGGATTGGTATCTCAAAACGGCAAAGTGGTCTCAAAATCAGACCGACTAATGCACGACGCCTATCTTGAGGTTGTGCTACCGGAACCTAAGAATCGTCTCGAAATTGTGCCGGTCGAGGTCGAAGACTTCAAGATCATTTACCAGGATGAAGACATCATTGTCATCGACAAGCCAGCCGGGGTAGCCTCACACCCATCGGTTGGCTGGGATGGCCCAACTGTGCCGGGAGCACTGCTGGCCCTGGGAATTCAGATTGCTACCTCGGGGGCTCAAGAGCGCCAGGGCATCGTCCAGCGCTTGGATGTTGGCACCAGCGGGCTAATGACCCTGGCAAAGTCTGAAGTAGCTTACTCGCGACTAAAGCAGGCTTTCAGAGACCGAACCGTCCACAAGGTTTACCACGCGGTCATCCAAGGGCTTGCCGACCCACTGGCCGGAACGTTCGATGCCCCCATTGGCAGGCATCCAAAAGCCGAATTCAAGTTCGCGGTCATGAATGATGGCAAGCACTCGGTAACCCACTACGAAACGCTCGAGGCTTTTCCCTCTGCCTCGTTGGTTGAGGTAGTTCTTGAAACCGGACGTACCCACCAGATTCGCGTGCACTTTTCGGCCTTCAGGCACCCGCTTGTCGGCGACACCATGTATGGGGCCGACCCAAAGTTAGCCGCCAAGGTTCACCTCGATCGTCAGTGGTTGCACGCCAAGAAACTCAGCTTTGTGCACCCAACCAAGGGTGAAACCGTCGAATTTGAAAGTGAATATCCAGTCGAACTGACAAAGGCGCTAGACATCCTGCGAGGCTACTAAGTAACCCCTGTTTATTGGGTTACAGTTGCCATTCACGACATCATAGAAGGGAGATAAATGAGCACCGATAAGGACTCCTTCGTCCACCTTCACGTGCACACCGAGTATTCGATGCTCGATGGTGCTGCTCGAATCAAGCCGCTTATTTCAGAAGTGGCAGCTCAGGGTATGCCTGCGATTGGCATTAGCGACCACGGTAACAATCACGGCGCATTCGACTTTTATAAAACAGCCAAAGCCGCAGGCGTAAAGCCAATCATCGGCATCGAGGCTTACCTTTCACCTGGCACCGCCCGTCAAGATCGCACTCGAGTGCGTTGGGGCAACGGTGGCGATGTAGACGGCGATGTCTCGGGTGGTGGCGCATACACGCACATGACCATGTTCGCCGAGAACACCCCGGGCATGTACAACCTATTTCGCATGTCATCTAAGGCTTGGCTAGACGGCTACTATTTCAAGCCGCGCATGGACCGCGAGCTTTTGAACCAGTATGGCAAGGGCATCATCGCCACCACCGGCTGCGTTTCGGGTGAGGTTCAGACTCGACTTCGCCTGGGGCAGTACGAAGAGGCGCGAAAAGCGGCGGCCGAATTCCAAGACATCTTTGGTAAAGAGAACTACTTCGCCGAAATTATGGACCACGGCATCGACATAGAACGACGAACCATGAGCGACCTGATTCGCCTGGCCAAAGACCTAGACATGCCGCTGTTGGCAACCAACGACCTGCACTACACCCATGCAGCCGATGCTGTGGCGCACGAAGCTTTGCTCTGTGTGCAATCTGGCTCAAACCTGATGGACCCAAACCGCTTTAAGTTTGAAGGTCAAGAGTTTTACCTAAAGTCGGCCAAGCAGATGCGCGAGATTTTCGCCGACCACCCAGAGGCTTGCGACAACACACTGCTGATCGCTGAGCGATGCAACGTGGAGTTTGTCGAGCGCGAGCTTATGCCTAGATTCCCGGTTCCCGAAGGGCACACCGAGGCTTCATGGTTCGAGCAAGAAGTTTCTGCAGGTATGGATCGCCGCTACAAGGGGCAGATTCCAGAGGCGCAGGCCAAGCAGGTTTCCTACGAGGTTGAAGTCATCAAGCAGATGGGCTTCCCGGGTTACTTTTTGGTGGTTGCCGACTTCATTGCTTGGGCTCGCGCTCAGGGCATCCGAGTTGGCCCCGGTCGTGGTTCGGCAGCCGGTTCGATCGTGGCTTATGCGCTTGGCATCACCGAGCTCGACCCGGTAAAGCACGGCCTAATCTTCGAGCGTTTCTTGAACCCAGAGCGCGTTTCGATGCCCGACATCGATGTCGACTTCGATGACCGTCGTCGCGGCGAAGTCATTCGCTACGTTTCAGATAAGTACGGCGACGACCGTGTGGCGCAGATTGTGACCTTTGGAACCATCAAAGCGAAGCAGGCCCTCAAGGATGCCGGCCGCGTGCTGGCGATGCCTTATTCGGTCGGAGAGAAGCTAACCAAGGCGATGCCGCCGATGGTGCTCGGTCGAGACATCGCGCTTAACGACATGATCGACAAAACCTCCGAGCGCTACAAAGAAGCTCAGGACTTCCGCGACCTCATTGAGGGCGACGACGACTCGGCCAAGGTATTCGAGCTGGCTCAGGGCCTAGAAAATCTCAAGCGCCAGTGGGGTGTTCACGCCGCCGGTGTGATTATGTCGGCCGAGCCTCTGCTCGACGTCATACCAATCATGAAGCGCGAAGACGATGGCGCCATCATTACCCAGTTCGACCAGCCACCCTGTGAAAAACTCGGCCTTCTCAAGATGGACTTCTTGGGTCTTAGAAATCTAACCGTCTTGGATGACACCCTGGCGAACATCAAGTCGAACCGCGGCGAGACCGTGGTGCTTGAAGACCTAGATCTCGATGCCGACCCGGCCACGTTTGAGTTGCTGTCTAGGGGAGACACCCTCGGTGTGTTCCAGCTTGATGGAACCGCAATGCGTTCGCTGCTTCGCTTGCTGAAGCCATCCTTGTTCGAACACATCTCGGCTGTTATCGCGCTCTATCGCCCGGGCCCGATGGGTATGAATTCGCACACCAACTATGCGCTTCGAAAGAATGGGCAGCAAGACGTTGACTCGGTTCACCCAGAGCTATCTGAGTCGCTTTCAGAGGTTCTAGACCCAACCTACGGGCTGATTGTTTATCAAGAGCAGGTTATGGCAGCCGCGCAGAAGGCGGCAGGCTTCACCCTTGGTAAAGCCGACCTTCTCCGTCGAGCGATGGGTAAGAAGAACAAAGAAGAACTAGACAAGCAGTACGAGGGCTTCTCGGATGGCATGAAGACCAACGGCTACTCAGAAGAGGCAATCAAAGCCCTCTGGGATACGTTGCTTCCATTCGCCGACTATGCATTCAACCGCGCTCACTCGGCCGCCTACGGTGTTCTTTCATACTGGACTGCCTACCTGAAGGCGAACTTCCCGGCCGAATACATGGCGGCTTTGCTCACCTCGGTTGGCGACTCTAAAGACAAGCTCGGGCTTTACCTAAGCGAATGTCGCCGCATGGGCATCAACGTGCTCGCTCCTGACGTAAACGAATCGATTGCAGCCTTCTCTGCGGTTGGCAAAGACATCAGATTTGGTCTCGGTGCGGTTCGAAACGTCGGCCTAAACGTAGTTGAGGGAATCGCGGTTGCCCGTGAGGAGAAGGGTCGCTTCACGAGCTTCCACGACTTCTTGCGCAAGGTGCCTGCGGTGGTCTGCAGCAAGCGTGTTATCGAGTCGCTAATCAAGGCCGGAGCCTTCGATTCGCTTGGCAACACGAGACGTTCGCTGGTTGAAATTCATGAAGAAGCGGTAGACGCCCAGGCTTCACTCAAAAAGAACGAGGCAGTTGGCCAGGTTGACCTTTTCGGTTCGCTTTTTGATTCAGGCCCAGGCGTTGAAGACAGCTTCGGTGGTTCGGTTCCAGACCGTCCAGAATGGGCCAAGAAAGAAAAACTCGCCTATGAGCGAGACATGCTCGGGCTTTATGTCAGCGATCATCCACTGGCCGGTCGCGAGGCCCAATTGGCCCGTTACGGGCAGATGACCATTTCAGATCTACAGGCTAGCGAAACCGTTGCCGATGGAGAAACCGTTACCATCGCCGGCTTGGTTACCTCGGTTCAGCACCGCGTGGCCAGAGCCTCTGGAAACCCTTACGGTGCCGTTACTCTCGAAGACTTTGAAGGCGAACTAAACGTGATGCTGATGGGCAAAACCTATCAAGAGTTTGGGCGAAACCTCGAGCCAGACCAGGTTGTTGTAGTTCGTGGGCGTGTTAGCCAGCGCGACGATGGAAAAAGCTTGAATGCCTATTCGATCGAAACCATCGAAGGCAGCGGTGACGGCCCGAGTGGCCCGATTATTTTGAAGCTGCAAGAGGCGTCGGCTACCCGCGAAGTGCTCGAAGAGCTCGATCGAATTCTCAGAATTCACGGAGGCAGCGATGAGGTTCAGGTTCGACTAATCAGCGGTGAACAAGAAAGATTATTCAAGTTGCAGCCAACCGTGAGAATCACCGGAGAGCTGATTGGCGAACTAAAGGTACTGTTGGGCGCCTCTTGCCTCAGCGCCTAGGCGCCAAGCCAAAGACCTACTAAATCTTGTCGCCAGGCTTCATGTAGCTGCGCTGGTAGTAAAGCAGTGCTTCGTCATCGGTTCCAGCTAAACCTTCGACCACGTCGACAATCACAACGGCATTGTTTTCGATGCTGTGGATATCGCGAATCTTTGCAATCAAAATTGAGGTTGCTGCCGGAAAAACTGGAACACCGTAAGGCCCCTCGTGCCAATCGGCCGGGATGAATCGTTGGGTGTGATCGGCAGCCATTCGCTGCGCAAGTTCAACGGTTGAAGCGCCGAGTGTGTGGATTGCAACGTACTTTCCAACCTCAAGGCTCGAGTAAGTGCTCGATCCCTGTGAAACGTTGAAGCTGGCTAGCGGGGGATTAGCCCCGAGAGAAGTCATTGAAGTTGCGGTAAAGCCAATCGGCGCCTCGCTTGCGTCTAGGAGGGTGATGATCGAAACCCCCGAAGCGTGGCGGCGAAAACTTGCGCGCAAGGCCTCTACTGGATCTTTTTCTGGGGATAAATTTTGCATTTTCTACCTTTGTCTCAACCGCTTCAACAATAGTCAACCGGGGATTGTTTCCATTTCAACGCCTAGAATTACCAAGAACCATTACGGAGGATCATTGACCGAGTCACAAAGCGTCAATTTGCGCACGGTAGACCTGCGAGGCAAATCGCTCGATTCGCACGCGGTAAACCGAGCTGTTCCTCGCGCCTCGGTTGACATCAACGAAGCAATTGGTCAAATTTCTGGGCTTCTCGAAGACGTGAAGCTGCGCGGAGTTGACGCGATTGTCGACGTCACGCTTGATCGTGACGGCGTTGACCCCCGGCCGATCAAGGTCTCCAAGGATGAGCTAGCGCAGGCCCTTGCCGCCCTAGACCCAAGTTTGAGAAAAGCCATCGAAGAGTCAATCTCGCGAGTTCGCAAGGTTTCTGAAGAAACGATGCCGGCACCAGTTTCGGTGGAGCTCGCGGATGGCGCATTCGTGCACCAGCGATACCAGCCGGTTGACTCCGTAGGTCTTTATGTGCCCGGAGGTAAGGCTGTTTACCCGTCATCCGTGGTTATGAACGTGGTTCCCGCCCAGGTAGCCGGTGTTCCACGACTCGTGGTTGCCACGCCTGCCCAAAAAGAATTCGGTGGCAGACCGCACCCGGTTGTTCTAGCCACCGCCGAACTGCTTGGCGTTGATGAAGTGCTTTGCATGGGCGGCCCGGCGGCAATTGCCGGCTTTGCCTACGGTTTGCCACAGATCGATTTTGAGTCGGTCAATCTGGTTACCGGCCCTGGCAACATCTACGTTGCCGCGGCAAAACGAGCACTTCGTGGCGTCATCGGCATCGATTCAGAAGCGGGCACGACCGAAATTCTTGTTTTGGCTGACAGCAGCGCAAACGCCAAATACATCGCCTACGACCTAGTTAGCCAGGCCGAGCACGATGAGGCCGCGGCATCGGTTCTGGTAACCGATTCTGAAGAACTAGCAGCGCAAGTTCTCGCCGAAATTTCGGCCGTAGCAGCGGCAACCAAACACTCTGAACGCGTTCGCCTAGCCCTCGAAGGTCAGCAGTCGGCAATCGTTCTGGTTGATGACTTTACGGCCGCGATTGCCTTCACCAATGCCTACGCAACCGAGCACCTCGAAATTCACACCAAGGATGACCAAGCCACCCTCGCGCGAATCACCAACGCTGGGGCGATTTTTCTGGGACAGTACTCGCCGGTAAGTCTCGGCGACTACATGGCCGGCTCAAACCACGTCTTACCTACCGGGCAACAGGCAAAGTTCGGTGCCGGTCTTGGCGTCTTGAGTTTCTTGCGAGCACAGCAAGTGATTGACTATGACCAAACGGGTTTGGCTGCCGTAGCAGACCTGGTTGACGAATTCGCTCGCTCTGAAGGCCTTCCGGCACATGGCGAAGCAATCACCGCTAGACGAAACAGTTAATCAAGGGAGACCCGCATGCACTGTCCGTTCTGTCGCTACCCAGACTCACGAGTCACCGATTCACGCACATCAGATGACGGCTCATCAATTCGCCGCCGCCGCCAGTGCCCAGAGTGCAACATGCGTTTCAGCACCACCGAAACCGCGAGTCTCTTGGTGGTCAAGCGCAGCGGTGTAACCGAACCGTTCAGACGCGACAAAATCGTAAACGGCGTGCGCAAGGCTTGCCAAGGCCGACCGGTCTCAGATGCCGACCTAGCTCTACTGGCTCAAGAGGTCGAAGAAAGCATTCGCTCTAGCGGAGTCGCCCAGATTGATGCCTTTGATGTTGGCTTGGCAACCCTAGAACCGCTTCGCAAGCTCGATGAGGTCGCCTTCATGCGTTTCGCGAGTGTTTATCAGGGATGGGAAACACTTGAAGATTTTGAAGCCGCCATCGGCGTTCTAAAGCAAAACCGTGGCCACCAGGATGACCAGGAAGACCAGGCGAGTTAGTCACCAATGTTTTACAGTTTCGTTTTCAAAAATGTCTTCGCCAAGATGGACCCAGAGTCGGCTCACCACCTTGTGGTCTTTGCCGTGCGTCTGGCCGGCGCTATCGGGCTCACCAAACTAGCTCGACTAAAGCCAACTGGCAGGGGAGCGGTGCAGGCTTTCGGTCTTCACTTTGATGCCCCGTTTGGGCTTGCCGCCGGCTTCGACAAGAACGCGATTGCAATCAAACCTCTGGCTGACCTGGGTTTCTCGCACATAGAAATCGGAACCGTAACTGCGATTGCTCAAGCTGGCAATGACAAACCGAGATTATTTCGCCTTATCGAAGATCGTGCCCTCATCAACCGCATGGGTTTCAACAACGATGGCGCAGAGGCAGTTGCCAGCCGTTTGAAGCACCTGCGGGCCAAACACGACAGCAAGCTACCGGTGATTGGTGTGAACATCGGTAAATCGCGTGTCGTCGAGGTAGAAAATGCCGTCGATGATTACCGAACCAGTGCTCGTTTACTCTCGCCGTATGCCGATTACGTCGCCGTTAACGTATCTTCGCCTAATACTCCGGGTCTGCGTTCTCTTCAATCTGTAGAAGCGCTCCG
>CANGGK010000019.1 GCA_947453475.1 Microbacteriaceae bacterium | reverse complement strand
GCCACTCCACCATGCTTTGCGAGGCTTACGCCCTACTGCGAGCGGATGACGAGATTCGAACTCGCGACCCCAACCTTGGCAAGGTTGTGCTCTACCAACTGAGCCACATCCGCGTTGCTCTCTTTCGAGAACTTGAATACTCTAACCGATAATCTCGGCTCAAGCAAACTGACTTTGGTTCGTGTCGCTAACACTAACCCTTCCAGGTCCAGCGTGGGTCGGTTCCCGCGTAAGCGGTTTCTCCATGCTGCACAAGGTCAACGCCGGCGATTTCATCCGTGCTTGTCACTCGGAATCCGATTGTCTTCTGGATGAGCCAGCCAAGAACGTAGGATACAACGAACGCGAAAACAAGCACGACGGCAACACCAATCGCCTGCTTGCCAAGCTGCGTCGGCCCAAAGCCCAAGAATAGGCCAACGCCGTTACCAAGTAATCCGATGTAAAGCGTTCCGATGAGTCCACCCACTAGGTGAATTCCAACTACGTCGAGTGAATCATCAAAGCCCAGGATGAATTTCAATTCGATTGCCAAGGCGCAAACTACGCCTACTACCGCGCCAAGTACCAAGGCCCAAACTGGGTCAATGTAGGCGCAGGACGGTGTGATGGCAACCAATCCGGCGATAGCACCGGAGCCAACACCCACTGAGGTTGGTTTTCCGTGCGCGATTTGCTCGTAGATTGCCCAGGTCACCATTGCACCAACCGGGGCTGCGAGGGTGTTGATGAACGCGAGTGATGCAATTCCGTCAGCGGCTAGCTCAGAGCCAGCGTTGAAGCCGAACCAACCAAACCACAGGATAGCCACGCCAATCAGCACCAATGGCACGTTGTGAGGCGCGTGCATGCCCTTTGTGAAGCCGAAGCGCTTACCTAGAACCAGTGCCAGTGCAAGAGCAGATGCACCCGAGGCGACCTCAACCACTGTGCCTCCGGCAAAATCTAAAACGCCAACGTTGTAAACCAACCAGCCGCCATCTACGACCTTGCCATCCTTGACAGTGAAGTTGAAAATCCAGCTCGCCACCGGAAAGTAGACGATGACCGCCCAGAGGCCGGCGAAGATCATCCATGAACCAAAACGTGCACGGTCGGCGATTGCGCCGGAGATTAGCGCGACTGTGATGATTGCGAACGTTCCCTGGAAGCCTGCAAAGGCTAGCCCGAGGCCATCGCCACCTTTGGCAAGGTTGAACACATCGGAGAGCCCTAGCTTGTTGAGATCAATGCCAACGACGCCGTCTATGCCATAGAACTGCCCTGAACCGGCTCCTGAGAAAGAAATTGCATAGCCAAAGAGAACCCACATGACGCCGATTAGGCCGAGTGATCCGATGCTCATCATCATCATCGAGACGACGCTAGAGGCGCGAACAAGGCCTCCGTAGAAGAAGGCTAAGCCCGGGGTCATAAAAAGAACCATCGCTGAGCAGATGATCAAAAACATGGTTTGGTCGTTATTCATAACTTCTCTCTCGAACACGCCAAAAGGCGGGGCTCCCGAAGGAACCCCGCCCGAAGGCTTGCTTAGATATTAGCCGCGGTCTGAACCGAACGCGTATGCCTCTTCACCGTGAACGACGGTGTCGATGCCGGCAATCTCGTCTTCTGCCTTTACGCGGAAGCCAATGGTCTTCTCAACCGCGAAACCAATGATTAGCGCTAGGACGAATGAGTAGATAAGAACTGCACCGGCACCAAGTGCCTGCATTGCAAACTGGTGCCAGCCGAAGCCAAATGCTGCACCAACGCCGTTACCGAAGATACCGATGTACAAGGTACCGACGATACCGCCGACAAGGTGGATTCCAACTACGTCTAGTGAGTCATCGAAACCGAGAGCGAACTTTAGGTCGATGGCTAGGGCGCAAAGTGCACCGGCGATAACACCAAGAACCATTGCCCAGATTGGGTCGAGCGATGCACAAGCAGGGGTGATTGCAACCAAACCGGCTACTGCACCAGAACCGGCACCAATTGATGTTGCCTTACCGTGCTTGATTTTCTCAACGATCAGCCAACCGAGCATCGCAGCTGCAGGAGCAGCCAAGGTGTTGATGAACGCGATAGATGCAATGCCGTCTGCTGCTAGCTCTGAGCCGGCATTGAAGCCGAACCAGCCGAACCATAGAAGCGCAACACCAAGAAGTGTTAGTGGAACGTTGTGTGGCTGGGTGATGCCCTTGCTAAAGCCGAAGCGCTTGCCCAAAACGATTGCTAGTGCAAGACCAGCAGCACCTGCGTTGATGTGAACAGCGGTTCCACCAGCGAAGTCGATTACACCAAGGTCGTGAACGATCCAACCGCCGTCGACAACCTTGCCGTCCTTGAGAGTGAAGTTGAATACCCAGTTAGCAACCGGGAAGTAAACAACGGTTGCCCATAGACCTGCGAAAACCATCCACGCACCAAATTTGGCGCGGTCAGCGATTGCACCTGAAATAAGTGCAACTGTGATGATCGCGAATGTTGCCTGGAAAGCTACGAACGCCATGCTTGGGAATGCTCCCGCAGGCTTAGCAGCGTCAGCTACCTGAGCGCTGAGGCCAATGAATGAGGTGTCGATACCAAACCATCCGTCGATTCCAACGAAGGTTGAAACTCCGCCGTTCGAGAATGCGATTGCGTAACCGTAAAGGACCCAGAGAACTGCGATGAGTCCGAGTGATCCGAAGCTGAGCATCATCATCGAGACAACGCTCTTGGCCTTGACCATACCTCCGTAGAAGAATGCAAGACCTGGGGTCATAAGTAGCACCAATGCGGAGCTAATGAGCACGAATGCCGTGTTTCCTTGATCCATTTGCTGACCTCTCTCTAAGAAAACAAATAGGAGCCAAGTCACTCTTGGCTACATAGAGAGTTTTGCGGACGAAGGTTTCGGTTCGGCACCCGTTATGTTTCGTGTTTGTAAAACGTCAGCTTGCGTCGGTTAGTGCGCCGATGCGTGAAACTGCTCTCAGATACTTCTTTCGGTAACCGCCGCTTAGGTATTCCGGCGAGAAAACTTCGGTCAAAGCAAAGTCAACGGCACGGATGTGCACCTGAGCTTCGTAAGCTCGGTCGATAAATGCAACGAATCGAAGCGCCTCGACTTGGTCTTTCAAAACGTGTACTCCGGTGAGTGCAATGCGGTCGACATTCGACAGCAGGCGTCCATACCGGGATGGGTGAATGGTGGACAGGTGCTTGAGCAGTGAGTCAAAGTCATCAACGAAGAGATTCGCGCTGTTGGTCGAATCTTCTTTGAGCCAAGCTTCGACCTCTGCTGCGCTATCAATTCGACCTGCAATATTGACCGGGCGATGTCTGTGGTCTTCGCCATCAATGCGAATGATTTTGAAGCGGTCTGCGATGCCATGAATTTCTCGAGCAAAATCGGTAGCTGCGAATCTCCCCTCGCCAAGTGCGTTCGGTGGCGTATTGCTGGTTGCCGCAAAGCGCACCCCGTGCTTTTCGAGTTCATTAAGCAGTCGAGACATCATCATGGTGTCTCCTGGGTCGTCGAGCTCAAATTCATCGATGCAAACCAGGTCATACTTTGAAAGCGCCTTGACGGCCTCTGCAAATGTGAGGGCTCCGATGAGGCCGGTATAGGCGATGAAGCTTCCAAAGACCTTTTTGCCTTTAAATTCGTGCCAAATCGCCGCTAGAAGGTGAGTCTTTCCAACACCGAAACCACCATCCAGATAAATTCCAGCTGGAGCTGCTTCGCGCTTTGTGAACAAACCTTTGCTCTCTGTCTTGCCGGTCGCAAAAAGTTTTGCCTGAGAGTGAGCAAATGTCTGAGATTCGTACTCGGCATGTGGAATGTAATTCTTAAAGCTCGCCGCCGCGAATTCCCTTGGTGGAACGAGCTCTTGCACCAGTTCGGTAGTGCTTACCGATGGTGTTCGCCCAGCCAATGACGGGTAGATGTCGTTGAAAGTTGCCAATTATTGCCTCGTCATTAGGGTGTTTGGTTGAAGTCGCTTAACCTTGTATGTAGAAGTCTAATAACCGATCGGAAAGTCCCGGATTATGCCAGTTTCATTTGATTCCTCAACTAAATTTGCCGAATATGCACACCCAGAAGTCTTGGTTAGCACCGATTGGCTCGCAGTAAATAAGGATCTTCCAGGGCTGGTTGTCGTGGAATCAGACGAGGATGTTCTGCTCTACGAAACCGGGCACATCCCTGGCGCAGTGAAAATTGACTGGCACACAGACCTCAACGACCCTGTAACACGCGACTATGTTGACGGTGTCGGCTTTGCCAAGCTTCTCTCACGGGTTGGAATCAGCCGCGAAAGCACCGTTGTCATCTACGGCGATAAGAGCAACTGGTGGGCCTCATATGCCCTGTGGGTTTTCAAGCTCTTTGGGCACGAAGATGTGCGTCTCCTTGACGGCGGCCGCGATGCCTGGATTGCCGAAGGCCGCGAACTAACTCGCGAACAAACTCAAGTGACTCCTACCGACTACCCGGTCATAGAGCGTGATGACTCAACCATCCGTGCTTTCCGCGACGATGTGCTCGCTCACTTCGGCAACCCCCTAATTGACGTTCGCTCTGCCGTGGAATACAGCGGTGAGCGCACCCACATGCCTGATTACCCTGATGAAGGCGCCCTTCGCGGAGGTCACATTCCTTCTGCGAAATCTGTTCCATGGGCACGCGCCGCTGGCGAAAACGGTGTTTTCAAGACTCGCGCCGAACTTGAATCAATTTACTTAGATGAGGTTGGTTTGAAGGCCGGAGACAGCGTGATTGCTTATTGCCGCATCGGTGAACGATCAAGCCACACGTGGTTTGTGTTGAACTACCTGCTTGGCTTGCCTGGAGTTCGCAACTATGACGGTTCTTGGACTGAATGGGGTAGCTTAGTCGGCGTTCCCATCGTCAAGGGCACCGAGCCTGGGCTTGCGCCGGTTCGATAGGCATGTCTAGCGCCAAAGAGTCGATCGCATCGCTTGAAGAGGATTTCAATGCCCTTAGCGTTCGTGATCGTTTGCTGTTACTACTTGAGTTCTCTGACAACCTACCTGAACTTCCAGCGCGCTACGCCGAGCATCCTGACCTTCTAGAGCGGGTTGAGGAGTGCCAATCTCCTGTGTATCTATTCGTTGAGGTAGAAGACAACTCGAAGGTGAATCTCTTTTTCAGTGCGCCGCCTGAGGCGCCGACGACTCGTGGTTTCGCAGGCGTTCTGCACGAAGCACTCGACGGTCACAGCGTCGATGAGGTCTTGTCAGTTGACGAGGATTTCCCCAATCGCCTAGGCCTTTCAGAAGCGGTCTCTCCGCTTAGACTCAGTGGCATGCGCGCAATTCTTCGACGAATCAAACGTCAGATCCGCGAGAAACTCGTTTGAGTTTGATCAGGCTGGTTCCCAGCTTTGAAAGTTATCCGGGGCTCTCAGCCGATGAGCAGTCATGGCAAATAGCCAAGGAATATGGACTTTGCAACGGTTGGCGAGTGAATTTTGCCATTGATCAAAGTGGTTCTTCATTTGGCGAGACCGGTTCAAGCTCTGACGTTTCTAGCAAGCTTGATCGTCTAGTCCTCGGAAAAATACGGTCACTCGCGGATGTTATTGTCACGAGTGGCTCAACGGCGAGGTCTGAAAAATACAAGAGTTCCAAGCACGCGCCGATCGCCATTTTTACGCAAACCGGTGAACTAGATGCGGTGCCCGCCATTCAAGGCACTCAATACTTCACTCCCCTAGTTCTCACCCCTAACTCCGAGCGAGCCCGTGTAGAAGAAGCTCTTTCTGATGTCGACGCGACGATTCTCGACTACGAAGCCCAAGGGAGTGTTTCATCGGAAACTTGGCCTAGATCGATAGCCGCGACATTGCAGCACGAGGGTTTTCAGTCTCCGGTATTGGAATCTGGGTTGACTACGCTACGAGCATTCTTTTCGGCGGGAGTCATAGATGAACTCTGCCTGACTGTCACACAGAGTTCGACTCAAGGTCTTTCGGCCCGCGATCTCTCGCTCGAGCACCTGAGCGAATTATTCGGTGATCTCAGCGATTTTGAGCTAGTTCAGTTGTTCTCGGTTGAATCAAGCAGTTTCTCGCGCTGGGTTCGCGCCGGCGTGGCAGACCTATAGTCTTCGCGCCGCCATTTAGCCTAGTTAGCAATGGATATTTCAGTTTCCCCCGATTACGCTGCCGAGTTTCAGGCTGCCGTGGACGCTATTCGCGCGGCTGAGATCCGTGAAGAAATTCACCTTAAGCAAATTGAAGAACCCGAAAAGCTTGCAACTCACGCGATTGCCTTTTCAGCTCACATAATCGAAGAACTTTCCACACCAGCAGACGCTGGAACCGGGCGATTCGTATTGCTCTGGGAACCTGAAATGCAGGAAGCTTGGGGCTCGAGATTTCGAGTAGTCTGCTTTGCCAAGTCGCCTCTCGAAACAAACATTGGCGCAGACGAGCTCGGCTCAGACATTGCCTGGGCCTGGCTTACTGACGCGCTAAGTAATCGTCAAGCCGAGTACGGAAACGCGGCCGGCACTGCCACTCGCATCATTTCTAGCGGCTACGGGTCGCTCGCTACTCAGGCTGATCACGCCGAACTTGAGGTTCGTGCGTCATGGTCTCCGACAAGCTTTGAAATCGGCCAGCACCTCGAAGCCTGGCAAGACTTGGTT
This sequence comes from Microbacteriaceae bacterium, assembly GCA_947453475.1. Taxonomy (GTDB): domain Bacteria; phylum Actinomycetota; class Actinomycetes; order Actinomycetales; family Microbacteriaceae; genus Rhodoluna. The sequence goes on along the minus strand of CANGGK010000019.1, from coordinate 20,041 downwards.
TGCATCATGTCTGGCTTTGCGCATCTGCCACAAGGTGTGTCATCAATCTCCCCTCGCGGCAATCGATGAGCGAGTCAGACACCGTTCAAGAGGCAGCACCACTTCCGCTTTTGGCATCTCCTAGGGCAGAGGTATTCCTAGTCGAAACACCTGAGGAGCTCGAAGAGGCCGTTGCCACGCTGTCTTCGGGCAACGGGCCATTCGCTGTAGACGCCGAGCGCGCCAGTGGTTTTAAGTACTCCCAGCGCGCCTATCTGATCCAAGTCTTCAGATTGGGGTCGCCAATCTACCTGATTGATCCATCGGCGATCGCACCGACCGTAGACGCAAAGCCGTTCGAGGCCCTAGCTAAGGTTATGGCCAGCGATGCCTGGATTCTGCACGCAGCCAGCCAAGACATAGCTTGCTTACGCGAACTCGGATTAGTAGCGCCTGCGCTGTTCGACACCGAACTTGGTTCGAGAATCGCCGGTCTCGAGAGGGTTGGATTAGGTGCGGTCACCGAAGCTCTACTCGGTGTTCGCCTTGCCAAAGAGCACTCTGCCGTCGACTGGTCGATACGCCCATTGGCCGAGGATTGGCTCAACTACGCGGCTCTGGACGTCGATGTTCTTTTCGAGCTTTGGGCTGCTGTTGAAGCCGTTCTCTTGGAGCGCGACAAACTTGATTGGGCTCTTGAGGAATTCGCCGCCACACTCGCCGCTCAGCCGAAACCAGCAAAGCTTGATAAGTGGCGCGGTATGACCGGCTTGCACGAAGTCAAGGACCCGAAAAAATTGGCCATCGCCCGCGAACTTTGGTTGGCAAGAGAGAATCTTGCCGTTAAGCTCGATGTTTCTCCTGGGCGTCTTATCCCTGATTCTTCGATTGTTAGCGTGACCAAAGAGACTCCGAAGACCAAGCCTCAATTAGCTGGTAATCGTTCGTTTGTAGGCCGTGCGAGCCGCAGTTACTTGGATACCTGGTGGAAAGCAATCGAAGACGGCACAAACAGCCGAGACTTGCCTGCACTAAAAGTTGCCGCCGTTGGAATTCCAAATCACCGAATTTGGCCGACACGATTTCCAGAGGCAGATCGTCGTTTGAAGCTAGTTCGCCCGTTGATTGCCGAGCTTTCTGAGTTGCACGGTATTCCGGTCGAAAACGTTCTCACGCCAGATTTCTTGAGAACTCTTTGTTTTGAACCGCCAGCCTTTGAGCTAACAGCCATCAAGAATGCACTGGCCGCACTTGGTGCCCGTCATTGGCAGATAGAGCTGACTGCTCAACCGATACTGGATGGCTTCGTAGAGTCGCTGACCGAGGTTGAATCTTCAACAGACCTTGCGTGAGGAACGCGCGAACCCACAACCTGAGCGACTATATCTCGAGCAATTGCCTGAGCAGTTAGACCCGTATCTTCAAGAATCTGATTTCTCGTTGCGTGATCAATGAATTCATCAGGCAAACCAATTTCAGTTAGGGCTGTGTCGACCTGGGCCTCGCGTAGGTCTTGGCGAACTCGGGTTCCGATTCCACCCACTTTGATTCCGTCTTCAATAGTCACTACCAACCGGTGCTGCGCCGACATCTCGACCACCGATTTCGGAACCGGAACAACCCAACGGGGGTCAACTACGGTGGCTCCAATTCCCTGAGCTGCTAACAGGTCGGCCACCTGTATGGCTGTGGAGGCCATAGAGCCGACAGACATTAGCAATACATCTTTTGCCGAGGATTCTTTCAACACGTCTACACCGTCGGCCGTGCGGCGAATGGCAGGGATTGCGGTTCCCGCGGTTCCCTTACCGAATCTAATCACGGTTGGGCGGTCACGAACATCAACAGCCTCGTTGAGAAGCTCCCTAAGGATGGTTGCGTCACGGGGTGAACTCAGTTTGATGCCCGGAACAATCTGCAGCATCGCAAGATCCCACATGCCGTGGTGGCTTGGTCCATCAGGCCCAGTAATACCGGCACGATCTAGCACGAATGTGACGCCGGCATTGTGCAAAGCAACATCCATTAGCACCTGGTCAAAAGCTCGATTCATGAATGTGGCGTAGATTGCGACAACCGGGTGTAGCCCACCGAATGCCATTCCCGCTGCGGAGGTTACGGCGTGCTGTTCGGCAATGCCAACGTCGAAAACTCTGTCGGGATACTTGGCAGCAAATTTGTCTAGGCCAACTGGAATCAGCATGGCACCGGTAATGCCGACGATGTCTGAACGTCTGTCTGCTACCTTGACAATCTCTTCGCTGAAAACGCTGGTCCAAGATTGGCCTGCGCCTGCTTCGAGTGACTTACCTGTTTCAGGATCAATTTGACCGACAGCGTGAAACTGGTCTTCGACGTTAAGTGTTGCCGGGTCATAGCCCTTGCCCTTTTGGGTAATCGCGTGAACGATCACAGGGTTCGCGTACTTCTTCGCCTGGGTTAGAGCCTGTTCCATGGCTTCGAGGTCATGCCCGTCGATTGGGCCGATGTACTTGATGTCAAGATTCGGGAAGAGACCCTTTGGTGCGAATGATCCAAGAAGGCCCTTGCCGGCTCCTCTGGCAGCTGAATAGGTTAAACGACCGACTAACCCGAACTTATAGAAGAAGGCCTTACTTGCGCGATAGAGGCGGCGGTACATGCGCTCGGTGCGGATTCCATTCAAATAACGAGCCAAACCGCCAATAGTTGGAGCGTATGAGCGGCCATTATCGTTTACAACGATGACTAGTTTGCGGTCGTTGTCATCTGAAATGTTATTTAGCGCTTCCCACGTCATTCCGCCGGTTAGCGAGCCGTCGCCAACTACGGCAACCACATACCTATCGTCCTGCTTGGTGAGCTTATAAGCCTTAGCTATGCCATCGGCCCAAGATAAGGACGAACTCGCGTGCGAACTCTCAACTACATCGTGAACCGATTCGCTTCGCTGCGGGTAGCCGGCGAGACCTTCTCGCTGTCGGAGCGTTGAAAAGTCTTGACGGCCGGTAAGAAGCTTGTGAACGTAAGACTGGTGACCGGTATCGAAAATAATCGAATCATTCGGCGAATCAAAGACTCGGTGAATAGCTACGGTAGCCTCAACGACTCCCAGGTTTGGCCCTAGGTGACCACCGGTTTTTGCAACAGACTTCACCAAAAACTGGCGAATCTCGGTGCAAAGGTCGCTGAGTTGCTCGTTTGTTAGCGTATCTAGATCACGCGGACCCTTGATGCTTTCGAGAAGACTCATAACCTTTGCAACCGAGATTTCGTAACCAGTATTTCCCTTAGGAAACGAGGCTTCTCAGAACGTATTGAAGAATTCCACCGTTTCGGTAGTAGTCAGCTTCGCCTGGCGTGTCGATTCGCACGACTGCATCGAATTCAACAACAGACTTGCCTGCGGCTGAGTGGTTCGAGGGCGCTGCAGAAACTCGAACGGTCTTTGGAGTAACCCCGTTGTTGAGTTCTTCAACACCGGTGATGCTGAAAATCTCTGTTCCATCAAGACCCAAGGAATCTGCATTCTGGCCTGCAGGGAACTGTAATGGCAAGACGCCCATGCCGATTAGGTTGCTACGGTGAATGCGTTCAAAGCTCTCGGTGATTACCGCGCGAACACCTAGCAGGCTAGTGCCCTTTGCTGCCCAGTCACGAGAAGAACCAGAGCCGTATTCCTTACCACCAAGAATCACTAGCGGAGTGCCGGTTGCTTGGTAGTTGCTCGATGCGTCGTAAATGAACGACTGTGGTCCGTCATCCTTGGTGAAGTCGCGGGTGTAACCACCCTCAACATCGATCAAGAGCTGGTTGCGGAGACGGATGTTAGCGAAGGTTCCGCGAATCATTACCTCGTGGTTTCCACGACGTGAGCCATAGCTGTTGAAATCGACTCGTGAAATGCCGTTCTCGGTAAGGTACTGGCCGGCAGGTGAATCGACCTTGATCGAGCCAGCAGGACTGATGTGGTCAGTGGTAACCGAGTCGCCCAGTTTTGCAAGAACGCGGGCACCGAGAATGTCCTTTACGGCCTCTGGAGTCATCTTCATGCCGTCAAAGTAAGGCGGTTTGCGCACGTAGGTTGACTTTGGATCCCACTCGAAGACAGCGCCCTCAGGAGTAGGAAGTGACTTCCATCGGTCATCACCATCGAACACGCCAGCGTACTGAGTCTTGAACATTTCAGAGTTGATTGACTCGTCTATGGTCTTCTGAACCTCAGCTGCGGTTGGCCAGATGTCGGCTAGATAAACCGCGTTTCCTTCGCTGTCTTCACCGAGCGAGTCGGTCTCGAAGTCGAAGTCCATCGTGCCGGCAAGGGCATAGGCGATGACTAGCGGAGGCGAAGCCAAGTAGTTCATCTTTACGTCTGGGCTGATGCGACCTTCGAAGTTTCGGTTACCCGAAAGAACGGCGGTTACAGCGAGGTCGTTGTGGTTAATTGCCTCAGAAATTTCGTCTGACAATGGGCCAGAGTTTCCGATACAGGTAGCGCAACCGTAACCAACCAAGTTGAACCCAAGGGCGTCGAGGTCCTTGGTCAAGCCAGCCTTGTTGTAGTACTCGGTTACAACTTTAGAGCCGGGTGCAAGCGAAGTCTTGACCCACGGTTTAGCCTTCAGGCCCTTGGCTACGGCATTACGAGCAACTAGGCCGGCTGCCAACATAACCGAAGGGTTCGAGGTGTTGGTGCAAGAGGTGATAGAAGCAATCGCAACGTGACCGTTGTTCATAGCGAACTCTTGACCCTTGACCGCAGTTGGCTTTGAAGCCTCAGCTGAGTAGCTTGGCAGGACCTTTTCGAAAGCAGCCTTAGCGTCGCTTAGAACGATGCGGTCCTGAGGTCGCTTCGGCCCGGCGATAGAAGGAACAACAGTGCTTAGGTCTAGTTCTAGGTATTCGCTGAAGCGTGGCTCGATGCTTGGGTCGTGCCACAATCCCTGAGCCTTGCTGTAAGCCTCGACGAGGTCGATTTGCTCCTGTGGGCGACCGGTAATGCGCAAGTAGTCGAGAGTAACTTCGTCAATAGGGAACATCGCCGCAGTAGAACCAAATTCAGGGCTCATGTTTCCGATGGTTGCACGGTTGGCCAATGGTACAGAACTAACTCCGGCACCGTAGAACTCTACGAACTTGCCAACTACGCCATGCTTACGAAGCATTTCTGTAATGGTTAGAACAACGTCGGTGGCGGTAACTCCGGTAGTGATTTGGCCGGTCAGCTTGAACCCGACAACCTTCGGAATAAGCATTGAAACAGGCTGGCCGAGCATTGCTGCTTCGGCTTCGATGCCGCCAACGCCCCAACCAAGAACACCGAGACCATTAACCATGGTGGTGTGCGAGTCGGTTCCGACACAGCTGTCTGGGTAAGCCTGAATCTCGCCATTTACCTCGCGGGCCATGATGGTGCGCGCCAGGTACTCGATGTTAACCTGGTGCACGATTCCGGTGCCGGGAGGAACAACCTTGAAGTCGTCGAATGCGGTCTGACCCCAACGCAAGAACTGGTAACGCTCGCCGTTTCGGTTGTATTCAAACTCGACGTTGCGTTCGAATGCGTCTGCACTGCCGGCGACGTCAATCTGAACCGAGTGGTCGATCACAAGTTCAGCGGGGGCTAGAGGGTTGATGCGCTTCGGGTCTCCCCCAAGCTCGGCCACGGCCTCGCGCATGGTCGCTAGGTCAACAACGCAAGGAACACCCGTGAAGTCCTGCATGATCACTCGTGCTGGGGTGAACTGAATTTCGGTGTCTGGTTCAATCGATGGATCCCAGTTGACCAGTGCATTCACGTGATCAGCGGTGATGTTCGCGCCGTCTTCGGTGCGAAGTAGGTTTTCTAACAAAATCTTGAGGCTGTATGGAAGCGTCTTTGCGTCCACAGAATCAAGTTTGAAGATTCGGTAAGTTTTAGATCCAACAACAAGCTGGTCCGAAGAACCGAAACTATTTACTTTGGACATGGAGCCACTCCTTTGTTTGCAGCAATACTCAACAAAAATACCACTTACTTGACGTGTGCGATGCTGCTTCGCAACAACAACCAAGAAAGCCAGATGCAAAGCGCATATAACGGCACTCCCATGGCAACACGAGCGATGCCAAGTGCTTCAATTTGATTTGCAAAATACAGGGGCAACTGCACGAGTAAGCGAGCCCCAAAAAGGGTTACAAAAAGACCAGTTGCTAGGTCTGCCCGACGCAGAATCTTCTTGTCTTTGCGCCACGCGGTGGGTTCGCTGCGTAGGAGACCAATCAGAAAACCGATGAGTGGCCACCGCACAAGGATAGACAACCCAAGGGCTACCCCATATGCAATGTTCGTGAAGAATCCCTGCACAAAGTAATCGGCTGGGTGCCCACCGTCTCGAAGGGTAAGGTAAGCAGATAGACCGATTCCCAGGGCCCCGGCTATCGCCTGAGTTACGGGCTTTTTCGTCACCAGTTGCCAAACGACAAAGGCAAGCGACACAGTGATTGCGCTTATTGCAGAAGCGACCGTGTTTCTCGTAGTTGCAAAAACCAATACAAATATCGTCGCCGGAACCGAGCTCTGAACGATGCCAAACCAACCACCGAGAGATGTCATCAGCGACTCTCGATCGAGAGTGGTGACGCCATCCTTTTCGTGTAGCCCAAGCCTGCGCATGGCGGTTGACTTCGTGGTTTGTGGGTCGCTCAACTAGATAGCCTTTGGTGGAGTGATTGTTCCACCAGGAAGCCTAAGCGGCAAGAGGTCACCTGGAGGTAAGGGGCTGGAATCGCGATGAACGGTGACACTGCGGAATAGATCGTCAATCTCTGCCGCGGCCTTAGGGTCGGTAATTGCAGCGCCCGCAATGACACCCCTTAAGAACCACTTGGGGCCGTCAACGCCGACAAATCGGCTGAATCTGGTTCCCACCTGAACACCGGCGTCATTGTTTATTGGTAGTCGAGCCAATAGCTCTGGGCCTAGTGAGCCGACTCGTGCCTCTGCACTTCCACCCTGAGAAGTCACAGAGTCGCTGATTTGCTGTCGAATTCCGTGCCACAAACCTTCACTTCGAGGAGCCGAGAAGGCCTGTAGTTGAAGAGAAGAATCGTCAAACTCAAGAGTGACCGCAACAACACGTTGGCTAGGCTCTTCAACCTCGAGTCGCACCTGCAGGCCTTCTTTGGTCGGAAATCTAATGGACCCCAAATCGAGGTATGAACCAGTGAAAGTGACTTCTTCTGAGTCAAATGGCCCGGCAGATGCGCGGTCGGCTGGTGCCGATTTTTCGCTCTGATATGAATCGATCAATTTACTTGGTTCCTGTTGAACCGAAACCTGCGGTTCCACGGTGAGATCCGGGCAGTGTTTCCACTGCAATAAAGTCGGCAATTTCTATGGCTTGGATCACAAGCTGCGCGATTCGATCACCCTTGGACACCGAGAAATCATCGTTGGTGCTGTTGTAGAGAGTCACTGCAATCTCGCCACGGTATCCGGCGTCAACGGTTCCAGGTGCGTTCAACACCGTAATGCCGTGTTTTGCAGAAAGGCCACTTCGCGGGTGCACCAACCCGACATACCCATCTGGAAGCGCAATCGAAACACCTGTTCGCACGGTAAGTCTGCCCATCGCAGGTATCACGGCGTCAACGGCAGCGCGCAGGTCGGCTCCGGCATCGCCAGGTTGTGCGTAAGTTGGCTCTAGGCCGGGTTCTGCTACGAGCAGTACAGGAAGTTTTTTAGTCACGATAAGAGCGTAATCTAAAGGAATGATTGAACCGAGCAACGAACCGCGTTACAGAGAATGGGTGCTGCCAAACTGGTCTAGCTTTTTGCCCGTATTGGTTATCTACCCGAGTCTCTGGCTTACTTTTCTACCCATCGACGTTGCCGTCGGAGCATGGTCTGGTTCCATTTTGACTCTTGTTGTCGCTGCCTTGATGTTTGCAAAGTCGGCGCGCATTGTCGTCACCGAGGAATTTCTTGAAGTTGCCAACGCCACGATCGAACGTCGCTTCATAGGCGCGGTGTCTGCCATTTCTAAAGAAGACGGTTTTGCCGAGAGGGGAAGAAATTTGGACCCCAGAGCTTGGATTCACTTTCAGGGCTCAGTGAAAACTCTTCTAAAAGTCGAAATTAGTGACCCGTCAGACCCAACGCCGTATTGGCTGTTTTCGACGCGCAAGCCCGAGGTACTTAAAAGGGTTTTAGGCTTCTAGCTCTCGCACTCGATGCAAACTTTGCCGAACTTACCCTTTTTGGCAGAGAGCAGCGAGTGGTGCTTCACAATGAAGCATTCAGAGCAAGTGAACTCATCGTCCTGTGGTGGCAGTACTACTACATCCAAATCCTCAGAAACAACATCTGGGATAGCGAAACCTTCGCCATGCTCTGATTCATCCGTGTCGCTTAGACCGGTAAGTTTGTCAGGCGTGCGCTCCTTGATGGCCTCGATTGACTCAACATCGTCATCGTTTTTGCGAGGTGCATCGTAATCGGTGGCCATTCGCCTGCCCTTTCAAATCAAAGTCGTGAAGCGTGCATAGTGTGCAACAAATTTTCGGTAATAGCAAGCCTGCAACGCCTTACGACACAAAATACTTCTAGTTGGCAGAAATGCAGGTACGGCGCGCCTAAGAAATGTCGCCATTTCTGCACGCGCAAGTGGCAAACTGAAGCAAAGATCGAAAGGACCGTGAGATGCAAGACATCCGGTTAGTCGGAAACGACGGCGAATACCTGAATCTTGAGACTCAAGACGGTGACAAATTCCGTCTCGTGCTCGATGAGTCCCTTCGCGCAGCGGTCAAGCGAGACAACAGCGTGAAGTTGGATTCGATAAGTATTTCTCCTCGCGAAATCCAGGATGCCGTTCGCGCAGGTGCAACCGCCGAAGAGGTAGCGGCAAAATACTCCGCTCCAATCGACTACGTTGAAAAATTTGCTCAAACGGTAATCGACGAAATTGGTCACATAATCGCAAGTGCTCAGTCGGTGCGCATCATGATTGCCGCCGACCGTTACAGCGAAGCCTCTCAAAATGAATTTGGTGAAGTGGTAGCCGAAAGAATCGCGAGATCGGGTGGCGAAAAAGTCTCTTGGAGTGCAGCCAAGCACGAGGGTCTGCCGTGGCACGTAACTGTTTCATTCACTGCCGAGGGTAAAGACAAAGAAGCTGTGTGGTCGTTTGACCAACGCAAGTTAGTTCTGTCTCCTGAGAACGAAACCGCAATGCAGTTCTCTGCTGGTGATCACTCTTCGGCCGTGTCGGCTCCTAAACTTCGCAACGTTGAGGTCATCCCAGAAGTAACACAGGTAATTGAGCTGCCAACCATTGCCAGCGTTAGTTCTATCGAAGAACTGACGCGAGCCAGCGTTGAAGTGCATGAAACCAGCGAACAGGTGTCAGAAACCGGCGCCGAGCCACTTACAGCTACCGCCGATTTGCTTGAGGCGTTGCGAAAGAAGCGCGCGGATGCCACGAAAGCTGATGAAGTACAAAAGCAGCCGGCTGCTGATGATTCAAACGTTATTGAGTCGCTCGGTCAGGTAGAAGCAGAAGAACCTCTTGAGGATTTTGCAGAAATCGAAGAAGTTGCTCCTGAACCAATTGCCCCGGTAGCAAAAAAGGGTCGACCGAGTATGCCGAGTTGGGATGAAATCGTTTTTGGAACGAAAGCAGACGACTAGTCCGCGAAAACACCAAACTTGAGTAGCGGTACCGATAGCTCTGCCTGAGAAATACCGCCGTGTTGGCCAACCATTCGCAGGCTCTGTGGCTTTGCGAAGGCTCGATGGTACACGGCGTTACTGGAACTCGAAATCAGCACTAAATCTGGTAAAAAGTCGTCATTGACGATTTGCTTCGCGAGCCACCCTGCGTTCTGCAAGTCGGCAACAGTGCACACCTGAACACGGCCGCCAAGCGTTTGAGATAGAAGAGATTTCGAGGCCTCAACATTTGCCCCGTGTTCAAAATAGAGAAAAGTGCAGCGCGGGTCTCCGGTTACGGCCAGAAGATTGTCGATAGGCAGTTCATCCAGGAGAATTTGATTCTCCCGAGGTACATCGACTATTCCGTGATCGGCAGTGAGGACCACTCCGCAATCGTTAGGCAAATCGCTAACCAGAGACTTTATTGCCTGATCTAGCTCTTCAACCTTCGCCAGCCATTGCTCAGACTCCACACCGAAAGCATGTGCGGTTGAATCGAGTTCTGGAAAGTATAGATAGGTAAGTGATTTCGTCTTTGACTGAAGAATGTGCCTGGCTTGGCGAATTCGATCTTCGAAACTCTTCGCAGGTAGGTAAACAGATGGCGTCATGTTTAGGCGAGTGAAACCGGAATCGGAGTACTCCCCTGGCCCAACCGAATAAGTTGTGACATTTGATTGGTTCGCTGAAGAAAATACCGAGGCGAGTCTCTGAAATTGCTCTGGCTCAAAATCGGGTGACCATCCAGATAAGAGGTTGCGAACAACACCTAGGGCGCGATCGTAAACCGAGTAACCATAGACGCCGTTGGAACTTGGCGATACTCCGATGCCAAAGCTGGTAATCGCTGCTGCAGTTGTGCTCGGAAACACCGTGCTAATGCTCTTGTTGGTCTTTAGTGCCGAGTTCAGGAATGGCGCATGCCCGGCCGCGCGTCGCAAGTTTTCAGAGCCAAGACCATCCACCAGAACAACGCAGACTCTCGATGCCTTTGCTAGACCAAGGCGATTTGATTTACCGGTAATCGAACCAAGTGCACTGATAAAAACATCGGAAAGCCTCCCAAGAGTTTTGGGGGCGGAAGGTAGCATCGTAGGCATCACCTATAGTCTGCCACAGCAGCAAATCTAAGACCTGAGAACAGATGAAAAACGATTTTCCAGATGAGCACCGCATTGTCGACATTGAACTGTCGCAAGAAATGCAGGAGTCTTTTCTCGAATACTCATACTCGGTTATCTATGCCCGCGCACTGCCAGACGCCCGAGACGGACTAAAGCCGGTTCATCGTCGCATTGTCTATCAAATGGGTGAAATGGGCCTTCGTCCAGAACGAGGCCACGTAAAGTCAGCCCGAGTAACCGGCGAGGTTATGGGAAAGCTTCACCCGCACGGCGACTCTGCAATCTATGACGCCCTAGTTCGCATGGCTCAACCTTTTAGTCTTCGTGTTCCACTTATCGACGGGCACGGCAACTTTGGAAGCCTCGACGACGGCCCAGCTGCAGCCAGGTATACCGAGGCGAAGCTCTCCCAAGCGGCAATGCTCATGAACGACGGCCTTGATGAAGATGTCGTGGATTTCAAACCGAACTACGACGCGCAACTATCCGAGCCCGAGGTTCTGCCGGCAGCTTTCCCAAACCTTCTGGTTAATGGCGCTTCTGGCATTGCGGTTGGTATGGCTACAAACATGCCACCGCACAACCTGCGAGAAGTAGTGTCCGGTGCACGTTTTCTTCTTGAGAACCCTCAGGCAAACACCGCAGACCTCATGAAATACATCCCCGGTCCTGATCTTCCAAACGGAGGCATCATCATGGGGTTGGATGGTGTGCGCGATGCGTATGAAACGGGTCGCGGTGTATTCAAGACCCGCGCACGAGTTTCTGTAGAGAGTGTTTCGCCTAGAAAACTAGGTTTGGTTGTTACAGAACTCCCCTACCTGGTTGGCCCAGAGAAGGTCATCGAGAAGATCAAGGATGGCGTCAACAACAAGAAACTCCAGGGCATCAGCGATGTGACCGACCTCACCGACAGAACCAATGGCCTAAAGCTAGTAATCGAACTAAAAACCGGCTTTGACCCTCAGGTGGTTCTCGATCTGCTCTATCGCTTCACACCGATGGAGGATTCTTTCGGCATAAACAACGTAGCGTTGGTCGATGGTCGCCCGTTGACACTCGGGCTACGTGATCTTCTAGGCGTTTACCTCGCCCACCGAATTACTGTCACGCGCCGGCGCACCGTGACGCGACTTGGCAAGCGCAAGGCTCGCCTGCACCTTGTCGAGGGTTTGTTGATTGCAATCGTCTCGATTGACGAAGTAATCCAAGTGATTCGAAGCAGCGATGAGGTTGACGAGGCACGCACTCGTTTGCGTGAGATTTTTGAGCTCAGCGAATTGCAGGCCGAATACATCCTCGAGCTTCGCCTTCGCCGCCTTACGAAATTTTCAAAAATTGAACTCGAATCTGAAAAAGCCACCTTGCTAAGCGAGATTGCCGAGTTGGAGCATATCCTGGCCAGCGAGGCAAACCTGCGTTCTGTGGTGAGTGCTGAATTAGCGGATGTTGCCGATAAGTACGGCGACGAGCGTCGTACGACGCTGATTTCTGAGGTTGAAGAAGTAAAGCCGATCTCAATGGCGAAGGCGGCCACTGTCAACGCCGAGCTCGCCGACACACCTTGCACCATCGTTCTAACCGCCAGCGGCATGCTGGCGCGCGTGGATGGGCATGCAGACCTTGCCAGAGCGAGTAAACGCAGCAAGCACGATGCGATTGCAGTAAAGATTCAAACCTCTACGCGTCAAGACATTGGATTCGTAACTAGCTACGGCAAGGTACACCGCATTCACGCAGCCGATGTGCCGAGTTTCGGCGAGAACTTTGAAAGCAGCCAGACCGTTACTGCTCAAGAATTCCTTGGTCTCCCAAAGGACGAACTTATTCTCACCGTTATCGAGTTGAACGAGTCGGCCGAACTGGCGCTGGGTACCGAACAGGGTGTCGTGAAGCGAGTAGTTGCCGACTATCCTGCCAAGGATGAATTCGAGGTCATCTCACTAAAGGATGGCGACAAGGTAATCGGTGCCGCTCTGGCCACTGACGAATCAACCTTGATTTTTGTCTCTAGCGACGCCCAGTTGCTGCACTACTCTGCTGCCTCGGTTCGCCCTCAGGGTCGCCCTGCTGGTGGTGTGGCCGGAATTAATCTTGATGAAAGTGCCAAGGTGATCTTCTTTGGCGCCGTTGCCGATGCAACAACCGCGATTGCAGTTACGGCGGCCAACAGTTCATTGGCTATTCCCGGAACAGACGCTGGCTCTCTAAAGATCTCTGACTTGAGCGAATTCCCGGGTAAGGGTCGCGCTACCGGCGGCGTACGTTCGCAGCGATTTGTTCGTGGCGAAGACCAGTTGTACTTCGCTTGGGTTGGCCCAGATTCGGTGCTGGCATTGACGGCAGACGGAAAGCCTATTGATTTGCGTGGCGAAAAGGCAAAGCGCGATGCGTCGGGAACACCACAGACTGCAGTAATCGGTTCGGTCGGCAACTAAGCGTCGATTCGATCGCGTTCAAAGTCATCGGCTGAATCGATGATGAAGTCTCTGCGAGGCGCAACATCATTACCCATCAGTAACTCAAAGACCTGCTCAGCGGCTACTGCATCTTCAACACGAACGCGACGAAGCGCACGGTGACTTCTATCCATGGTGGTTTCGGCCAATTGATCGGCATCCATTTCGCCAAGACCCTTGTAGCGCTGAATTGGTTCTTTGTAGCGCTTTCCCGTTTTCTCGAGCTTGATTAGTAACGCTTCGAGTTCTTGTTGCGAGTAGGTGTAAACAACTTCGTTTGCCTTCGAGCCAGCATTGATGATTTCGACTCTATGCAACGGCGGAACCGCAGCGAATACCCGGCCGGCTTCAACGAGTGGACGCATGTAGCGGAAAAACAGTGTGAGCAAAAGTGTTCGAATGTGTGCGCCGTCAACGTCGGCATCGCTCATCAAAATCACTTTGCCATAGCGTGCTGCGTCGAGGTCAAAACTGCGGCCAGAACCCGCACCAATTACTTGGATGATGGATGCGCACTCGGTGTTTGACAGCATATCTGACACCGACGCCTTCTGAACATTGAGAATCTTGCCTCGAATGGGTAAAAGGGCCTGGAAGTCGCTACTTCTGGCAAGTTTTGCCGTTCCAAGCGCCGAGTCACCCTCGACAATGAAGAGTTCTGAATCCATGGTGTCTTGGGTTCTGCAGTCAACCAGTTTGGTAGGCAGAGATGAGCTCTCAAGCGCGTTCTTTCGGCGCTGGGTCTCTTTGTGAGTGCGAGCAGAAATTCGCGATTTCATCTCGGCAACAATCTTTTCAAGCAGCAGGGCGCTCTGCGCCTTGTCGTCGCGCTTTACGCTGTTGAAGCGTTCGGCGAGTGACTTGGCAATTACGTTCGAGACGATGTTTCGCACAGCAGGGGTTCCTAGAACCTCTTTGGTCTGGCCTTCGAATTGAGGCTCTGCTAGGCGCACCGTGACAACGGCCGTGAGGCCCGCCATTACGTCCTCTTTTTCGATCTTGTCGTTGCCAACCTTTAGTTTGCGAGCATTGGTTTCGATTTGGCTGCGAAGTGCCTTGAGTAGCGCCTGCTCAAACCCGGCGACGTGGGTTCCGCCCTTGGGCGTAGCAATGATGTTGACGTAAGACTTAAGTTCGGTGTCGTAACCGGTTCCCCAGCGAACAGCTACTTCAACCGCGCACTCACGCTCGACTTCGCGCGAAACCATGTTTCCCGATTCATCAAGCACTGGAATGGTCTCGGTGAATCGACCTTCACCCGATAGTCGCCACGTTGCTGTTAGAGCCGCATCCTTGGCAAGGAAGTCGGCGTATTCAACGATGCCGCCCTGATACTTAAATTCCTCGCGAGTCTTGGAATCTCCGCGTTCATCGGTAATTCCGATGCCCAAGCCAGGCACCAAAAATGCGGTCTGTCGTGCTCTACCGACAAGTTCATCGGTGGAGAAGTGAGCGTCCTTGATAAAGATTTGAGGATCGACCCAATATCGCACTCTGGTTCCAGAGACCCCCTTGGTTACTTTGCCGATTTCTCGAAGTACAGAGCCATCTTCAAATGGCTTGAAGGCATTGTTAGGTGCAATGCCACCCTTATCGTCGAAGATGCCAGGTTCACCGCGTCTGAATGACATTGCATATGTCTTGCCGTCGCGGTCAACTTCTACATCCAAGCGCTCTGAAAGAGCGTTTACGACCGAGGCACCAACGCCGTGCAAGCCGCCAGATGCCGCATAGGAGCCAGAGCCAAACTTGCCACCAGCGTGCAGCTTTGTAAAAACAACCTCTACGCCTGACAGGCCCGTCTTCGGTTCAATGTCAACCGGAATTCCTCGGGCCTTATCGCGGACTTCAACCGAATTATCCTTGTGTAGAACAACCTCGATTTGGTCTCCGTGGCCGGCTAGGGCCTCGTCTACCGAGTTGTCGATGATCTCCCAGAGACAGTGCATAAGCCCGCGTGAATCGGTAGAACCGATGTACATACCCGGACGCTTGCGAACAGCCTCGAGCCCCTCTAGAACTGAGAGATGGCGAGCTGAATAGTCTGAATTGGGCACCTCAAAATGCTATCCGGATACCGAGAAAAACCCCGTTGTGACACGGTTCGGCCAGGATTTGGGGGTAAAGACTTCGCAGTTAGCGAAATGCGGCCTTATTTCATCACCTGTCGAAGCATCTTGTGTTCTGATTGATACCGGAAGGGATAGATCATGAACCAAGAAGCAACCGTAGAAATCGACAACGAGGAAACTCGCGAGTCGCTAACCGCGCTTGACCGCTGTGACGTTTGTGGTGCCCAGGCATACATCCGTGTAGAACTTGCCAGCGGTGACCTTATTTTCTGCTCGCACCATGGCAACGAAAAGAAGGCTCAGCTAGAGCCGGTAGCGGTTTCGTGGCACGACGAGAGCTCGAAGCTACTCGCTCGCTAGTTCGCGCTCTAACTCCCAAAGTTCAGCAATGAGGTCGGCCAACTGGTCGGCCTTTTTTGCTTCGATAATCTCCGGCAGAGGCAGATTCTTTCTGGCGGTAATGGTTTGCAAAACTTCAACGAGCAAGCCTGCGTTCTTTGCCAAAACAGGGCCGTGCAAAGTCGTGCCGATGACAGATCCACAACGTTGAATCGGTGGCAGGTTGTTGTTTACGTTTACGTATCCAAGCACCTCTGACTTACCATCAGGGTAGATCACGAATTTAGAGACGCGTTCTTCGATTGCCTCAACCGAGATTCCCTCGATGAGCCCTATTTCTACCGAGTGTTCAAAGCCGGTCGAAACTGCCAATATGACGACGCCCTTCGCCTTGAGCGTGAGAAGTTTGGCCTCTAGCTGCCGGAAATCATTCAAAATGTCTTGCCAGGCAGCTTCGGAACCGTGCCCAACTAGTATGAAATCGAGGTCATCAACGATGTCGTCTGCGACGCAAATGTCTACGATTTCGCTTTCAAGACCGCGCCACCCGAGTTGTCGACTCAAAACCTCGAGGTTGCCAAAGTCGCCGTTTAAGTTGAGGTGTTTAGGAAACAACCGCCCAAGACGAATCATCTGTCAACCGCCTCGGGGTCGGTAAAACCAAGAATTCTTCGCGTACGTCGCATCGCATCGGCCGAGAAAATTACGGTCTTCATCCCCGAATTCGGCTTTGGTAGAGCGAAGAAAGCCTCGAGTGCCTCTTCTAAATCACCGATGACTCTCCCAATTGGAATGTCGGCATATGCCATTCGCAGAGCGATTTCAGCGAAGTTATAGCCGCTTACGACGTCGGCATGGCTGAGGTTCGACATGTCGACTGTCCATAACCATGACGGGTCATGCACATCGCGGCCTACGGCCACCATGATTTGCTCAGGTTTTGTATTGAGGTTGTCTAGGTTAAGTTGAAAACTCATCGGGTTCTGAACCAGGATGAATTCAACGTCTTCTCCCCTGACCTGCGCAATTTCACCTCTTGCAAATACTGGCGGTAGGTCACTGAGCACCTTTGATGCCAATTTAATGTCGAAACTGCTGCCTAGATAGGTTTCTGCGCTCTGAAGTGCTGCAATCGAATCGAGTGCGTAGTGAAGACCTCGGTTGGGCAGGTCAAATTCGGTTTCTGACGAATCAAGCACAGCTTTGGCCTTGGTACCCTCTACCGCAATAATTTCGGCAGTCACCAATGGTCTAGGCAATTCATTCAGGTAGGTCGGCGCCGCGCCTAAGCCGTGTTTGGTTGCACCGAGCACCGCATCGGTAATGCCAAACCAACGCAGTGCTGAAGGTTTGCCCAGTTGGCTGCCGATAATCACTGTGTTCTGGTCGTCGGCGTTCAGTAATACCGGGCCCAATGTTCGCGAAGCAACGAGGGCCAACTTCTCACGAACTATTGCAGGGTCTACGAATCGATCCAGTTGATCTTCGAGAACATTAAGAATTGTCGATTGGCTTGGTGAGACTCTCTTGGTTATTTCGGCAGCGTGGCCTTCATCCATCTCGAGAATCGCTACATCTCCGCTAATGCGGCCAAAGAGGTTCGAGCGCTCGAGAATTGCCGAGTAAAAGCCTTGCTCGATGTTCGCAGTAGATGGATTGGTGAATACAGATTTACCGTGTGATCGTGCAATCGCTACCAACATTTTTGTGGTGGTTGATTTGCCCGCAGACCCGGTAACGACTACCAGCCCGTCGGGAAAGTTTTTTAGCGTCTTGGCCAATAGACCGGGCGCGATTTTACTGAGCACGAGACCTGGCAGCGCAGAGCCTCCACCTGGCCTAACCCTTCTGATGAGCGAGCGCGTTGCCCGCCCAATCAGAATGGCTGGAAGGTAGAACACTTTAGTTCTCTAGGTAGTCGCGAAGCATCTGTGAACGAGAAGGGTGGCGCAACTTCGACATGGTCTTTGATTCGATCTGTCGAATACGCTCACGGGTAACACCGAACTCTTCACCGATTTGGTCGAGAGTCTTCTGAACTCCGTCGCCAAGGCCGAAGCGGCTGCGAATAACGCCTGCCTCACGCGGGTGCAAAGAGTCGAGGATGCGCTCAAGTTCACGCTGCAGCATAGTGAAGCCGACTGCGTCTGCTGGCACAACCGCCTCGGTGTCTTCGATCAGGTCACCGAACTCGCTGTCGCCATCTTCACCTAGTGGTGTTGATAGCGAGATAGGTTCGCGGCCGTACTTCTGAACCTCAACTACCTTCTCAGGAGTCATGTCGAGCTCGCGAGCTAGCTCTTCTGGGGTCGGTTCGCGACCTAGGTCTTGAAGCAGCTGGCGCTGCACTCGTGCGAGTTTGTTGATCACTTCGACCATGTGAACTGGAATACGGATGGTACGTGCTTGGTCAGCCATTGCACGGGTAATTGCCTGGCGAATCCACCAGGTTGCATAAGTCGAGAACTTATAACCCTTGGTGTAGTCAAACTTTTCTACTGCACGGATGAGACCGAGGTTTCCCTCTTGGATTAGGTCTAGGAATTGCATTCCGCGACCTGTGTAGCGCTTTGCAAGCGACACAACGAGGCGAAGGTTAGCTTCTAGTAGGTGGCTCTTGGCACGTTGACCATCTTTGACGACCCACTTCAGGTCGCGCTCAGCTTCGCGGGTTAGTTTGGTTGCGGTAGCAAGCTTCTCTTCGGCGAATAGTCCGGCTTCGATGCGCTTTGCAAGCTCAACTTCGAGTTCGGCGTTTAGAAGTGCAACTTTACCGATTTGCTTTAGGTAGTCCTTAACCGGGTCGGCAGTCGCACCAGTGATGGTTGTCGTCTGAACCGGGATGTCGTCTTCTTCGCGGTGCGAAAGAACCAACGCACCTTCAGGAACAACAATCTTTTCCTTTTCGTCGTCATCGTGTTCATCGTCGTGAGCATCTTCGTCAACGACGGTAAGGTCAACAGCCGAAGTGGCTTCTGCAACGATTTCTTCTACTGCGTCTAGATCAACGACATCATCGATGTCTTCTTCGTCATCCTCGCCCAGCTTTGGCGCCTTCTTGGCCTTGGCTGGCTTAGCTTTCGCAGCAACAGGGGTTGCAGATTTTGCAGTTTTTGGCGCTGCTTTTGCTGCGGCCTTTGCCGGCTTAACCGCAGTTTCGACTTCGGTTTTCGGCTCGGCCTTGGTCTTTGCCGCTGGCTTTGCAGCTACTGCAGCCTTGGTGGCTGGCTTGGCAGCGGCCTTTGGTTCAGCCTTGGCCTTCTCGGCGGCCTTAGCAACAGGCTTTTCAGCCGATTTAGCTGCAGGCTTTGAAGCACTCTTTTTCGGAGCATCGACAGTAGCATCAGCTTTTGGCTTAGTTACCTTGGGAGTTGACTTTGGTGTTGCAGGAATGATCGTTGCTTCTTTCTGTGTCGGTTCCCCCGAAGTTTTGTTCTGCCCTGGGTGCAGCAGGTTAGACAGGAAACCGCGCTTTTTGCCGTCTTCGGTGCTCTTAGCCACATTTACCTCTCAGAATCAACCATCTGCTGATCCGGGCATTACTAAGACCCATGTCAAATCGCAAAAAGCGGATGACTGGGTCTGTTTGCAATTATTGCACGAATAACAGTTGAATCCGACCATTTCCGCTTTATTGCATGACGTATAGCAAAGTCGAGCGGGGATTTATTCCCGACTGTCTATAACGACGGTCGGTGGTAGCCGTTCTGTTTGGGCCCTGATTACATTTCTTCGCTCCAGCAAAAAGAAACCCAAGCCGAAGCTGATGACCACAAGACCGCTGGAAAAAGCCAACTTGAAACTCTCGAGAGAATACAGCGATGCGTCACCCAGAAGCTTCGAGCTGTGAATGATGTCAAGTGAGACGCCGATCAAAAACATCGAGGTCAGTGTTGCCGCAAAGCCACCAGAATTGATGATGCCGTTCGACGAACCAAGTCGATAGAGCGGGATGGCTACCCTCGAGTAATCGAAGGCAACCATGGATGCCGGACCTCCGACTCCGATTGCCAGCACCAAGAGAGCAATTTGCCAAAGGGGGTTGCGGCCCGGGGTCAAGAGCACCAGCAACCAGGAACTCAAGATAAGTGCGTATAAGCCAAGAACGATCAAGTGCCGCTTCTCGGGAAAGCGCACGCAGAGGTTACTGAGAATTGGGCCAACAATGAAACCTACGAAGACCAAGGATGATAGCAATGCCGATGCAACCGACTTCTCGATTCCCTCGGCTTGCACCATGAACGGGTAACCCCACAACAAAATGAAAACGGAACCACTTGATTGCGATGTGAAATGAACCCAGAAGGCTTTTCGAGTCATAGGGTCGGCAAGGTTCTCGCGAAACTGCGCGCTGAAAGATTTTGTGTGTAGCAATTTATCGGCTTGCGGTTC
>CANGGK010000018.1 GCA_947453475.1 Microbacteriaceae bacterium | reverse complement strand
GGGCGTGCCAAACGCCTTTCAGCACCTTTGGACTCCACACCGCATGGTTTACATCCAGCATGGCCAGCAGCCGCCCGAACACGAATGCCCTTTCTGTCTCGCTACCGACAAGGCAGACGAAGAGTCATTAATTGTTTACCGTGGCGTTCACGCCTACGCGCTGCTCAACCTTTTCCCTTATAACTCTGGGCACATGCTCGTCTGCCCATATCGCCATATCGCAACCTATGATCAAGCGACGCCTGAGGAAATTTCCGAAATCGGTGCAATCACCCAGCAAGCCATGCGAGTGCTTAAGCATGTTTCAAAGGCTCAGGGGTTCAACATCGGAATGAACCAGGGTGAGTTAGCTGGCGCTGGAATCGCGGGGCACCTGCATCAGCACATTGTTCCGCGCTGGCTGCACGACGCCAATTTCTTTCCAATCATTGCCGAAACGAAGGCTCTGCCTCGCTTACTTGGCGAAGTTCGTAATGATATCGCTAACGCGTGGGACACCGTTTAGACTTGTTGCCATGAGCAACTCATCTATCCCAACTTCAACAACCGGCACCCCTCTAGTCAAGCGCGGCTTGGCCGAAATGATGAAGGGTGGCGTCATCATGGACGTCGTCACAGCAGAACAGGCAAAGATCGCCGAAGATGCTGGTGCGGTCGCGGTTATGGCTCTCGAGCGAGTGCCGGCAGACATCCGTGCGCAGGGTGGCGTTTCGCGCATGAGCGACCCAGACATGATTGACAGCATCATCAACTCGGTTTCTATCCCAGTGATGGCAAAAGCTCGCATCGGTCACTTTGTTGAGGCTCAAATTCTTGAATCACTAGGCGTTGACTACATCGATGAATCAGAGGTTCTGAGCCCTGCAGACTACGTTCACCACATCAACAAGTGGAACTTCAAGGTTCCATTTGTTTGTGGTGCAACCAACCTAGGTGAAGCTCTTCGCCGCATCACCGAAGGTGCGGCAATGATTCGTTCAAAGGGTGAAGCCGGAACCGGTGACGTTTCTGAAGCGATGAAGCACATTCGCACCATCTCGGGTCAGATTCGTGACCTTTCGGCTAAGACCGAGGATGAGCTGTTCGTAGCTGCCAAGGAGCTTCAGGCACCGTTCGAGCTTGTTCGCGAAATTGCAACCACTGGCAAGCTTCCGGTAACCATGTTTGTTGCTGGTGGAGTTGCAACTCCTGCCGATGCGGCACTGATGATGCAACTCGGTGCAGACGGTGTATTCGTAGGCTCTGGAATCTTTAAGTCAGGTAACCCTGAGGCACGTGCCAAGGCAATCGTGAAGGCAACCACCTTCTACAACGACCCTTCGGTGTTGGCACAGGTTAGCCGTGGCCTTGGTGAAGCAATGGTAGGCATCAACGTTTCTGACCTACCTGCTCCTCACCGTCTAGCCGAGCGCGGCTGGTAATTTGCCAGCGCCTATTGGCGTCTTGGCGTTACAGGGCGACTTTAGAGAGCACCGGCAAACCCTTGCCGCAATTGATGTCGATAGCATCGAGGTCAGAACCCTTGGCGATCTAAGCAAGTGCGCCGGTCTAATCATTCCCGGCGGCGAATCTACCGTGATGCAGAAGCTAGCGGTTGCCTATGATCTATTCGACCCGCTTCACGATGCGCTAAAAGCCGGACTACCAACCTTTGGAACCTGTGCCGGATTGATCGTGCTGGCAGATGAAATCATCGATGGTATCGCTGGCCAAGCAGGATTTGGCGGTTTGGACGTAAGTGTGCGTCGAAACGCATTTGGCAATCAGCTCGACTCATTTGAAGTCGACCTCGAATTCAAAGGCGTTACCGGCCCGGCTGTTCATGCTGCCTTCATTCGTGCCCCGATTGTAGAGCGAATCGGCGAAGGAGTCGAAATTCTCTCGAAACTAAGCGATGGGCGAGTGGTTGGCGTTCGCCAGAACAACCTGATGGGAATCTCGTTTCACCCCGAGGTCACCGGCGAAACACGAATTCACGAGTTGTTCGTGTCAATGGTTCGTGGCATTTAGACTGTAGAAATCCAAGATTCTTTAGTAGGAGCAGTATGTCTGGTCACTCCAAATGGGCAACCACCAAGCACAAGAAGGCTGTGCTCGACGGTCGTCGCGCAAAGCTATTCGCAAAGCTAATCAAGAACATCGAAGTAGCTTCGCGTCTTGGCGGGCCAGACCTCGACGGCAACCCGACTCTCTACGATGCGGTTCAAAAGGGGCGCAAGAGCTCACTTCCTAAAGACAACATCGAACGCGCGATTAAGCGTGGTTCAAGCGTGGGCGCCGACGCCGTTGAATACCTGACCATCATGTATGAGGGTTACGGACCAAACGGTGTAGCAATCTTGATCGAATGTTTGACTGACAACAAGAATCGCGCGGCAGCCGAAGTTCGCCTAGCGGTTTCTCGCAACGGCGGAACCATGGCAGACCCTGGCAGCGTGTCTTACCAGTTCGCTCGCAAGGGCGTAATCGTGGTTATGAAGGCCGAAGGCACCGACGAAGACCGCATCCTAGAAGCTGTTCTAGAAGTTGGTATCGACGACCTAGAAGACCGTGGCGAGCAGTTCGTGATCACCACCGACCCAAGCGCAATGGTTGCCGTTCGAACCGCGTTGCAGGATGCCGGAATCGACTATGAGAGCGCCGATGTCGAGTTCGTTTCATCCATGCCAGTTCAAACAGACGCAGATACCGCTCGCAAGGTCATCAAGCTAATTGACGCCCTCGAAGACTCGGATGACGTGCAGAGCGTTTACTCAAACTTCGACATGTCTGCCGAAGTTATGGCCGAGCTAGAGAACGACTAATAGTGACCACTCGCATCCTAGGAATAGACCCCGGTCTAACTAGGTGCGGAATCGGCCTTATTGAACTTGGCTCTTCTCGCAAGGTCAGACTGGTGGCAGTAGACACCTATCGCAGTGAGCCAGGTGAAGAACTAAGTGCTCGCGTTGGTTCCATTGGATTGGCAATCGAGGCACTGATCGTGGCCGAGAAGCCTCAGGTTATTGCCATCGAACGAGTCTTTTCTCAACAGAACGTATCGACGGTAATGGGCACAGCTCAGATTTCTGGTGCTGTTTTGATGCTGGCGCACAAGTATGGTCTGCCAGTGGTTATGTACACGCCAACCCAGGTGAAGGCAGCAGTCACCGGTTCGGGGCGAGCTGATAAGAGTCAGGTCGGCTTCATGGTCGCCAAGATTTTGGGTCTCGACGAAGTTCCGAAACCGGCCGACGCTGCCGACAGTCTCGCCATTGCCATCTGTCATGCCTGGCGTTCACCTGCGGCCAGTGAATCGACCAACTTGACCAAGGCTCAAAAAGCCTGGCTCGATGCCGAGCGCGCTTCAAAGCGAAAGTAGTTCAATTCGTTAGGCTTGGCTGGTGATCGCATCAATCAGAGGAATTCTCAGCGCAAAGTCGCCGAACCAAATCGTCGTTGATGTCAACGGAGTGGGTTATCTGATTCACGTCACGCCAAACACGGCAGCCAAATTTTCGTCCGGTGACGAGGTGGCGGTTTTCACCGCAATGGTGGTTCGCGAAGACGCGATGACCCTATTCGGGTTTCTAACTTCTCTCGAACAAGAGATATTCGACTTACTACGTTCGGTAACCGGAGTGGGGCCAAAATCTGCCCTCGCCATCCTTGGTAGCCTCACTACCGCGGAGATTGCTTCGGCGGTTGCACTCGACAATGACGCCGCCTTCAAGGCTGTTTCTGGCATCGGGCCAAAGACCGCCAAGCTAATCACTGTCACTTTGGCCGGCAAACTGTCACACTTGGTGCTCGTCGAGCAGCCGTCAAAGACAGCGGTCGAAACCGACTTCGGTTCGGTGGTGGCGGCATTGATGAGCCTCGGCTGGCCAGAACGCTCTGCTCAAGATGCCGTTCGTGAGGCTGCTGCCCAGGTCAAGGCCGGGGAAGGTCGAGATGTGGTTCTTCGCCTGGCTCTCGCGCGTCTCGGTGGCGGTAAATCGACCCTTAGCGGCGGCCACTAATGGAAGAACTGACCAGCCCAGAACTCGGTGATTCAGAGCTTGCGTTTGAGTCGGCACTGAGGCCTAAATCTCTCACCGAATTCGTCGGGCAATCCAAAGTGCGCGAGCAAATTTCACTCATCATCGAAGCGGCCAGGATGCAAAACCGCACGGCTGATCACATACTGCTGGCGGGGCCTCCGGGTCTCGGTAAGACAACCTTGGCCATGATTGTCGCGCACGAAAGCGGAGCCCCGCTTCGTCTAACCAGCGGGCCTACCATCCAACATGCAGGTGATCTTGCTGCTGTACTTTCATCACTAGCTCCCGGTGAAGTGCTTTTCATTGATGAAATTCACCGAATGGCCCGTGCTGCAGAAGAGATGCTCTACCTGGCAATGGAAGATTTCAGAGTCGACGTGATGGTCGGTAAGGGGCCGGGCGCAACCTCCATCCCTCTCGAACTTGCTCCATTCACATTGGTAGGGGCCACAACGAGATCAGGAATGCTACCGAACCCTCTGCGTGATCGATTCGGATTCACCGCTCACCTCGAGTTCTATGAAGTTGAAGAACTTCGCGAGGTTATCGCAAGAGCAGCCATCAAACTCGGTCTCGACATTGAAGCGCAAGCTTTGACCGAGATTGCTTCTCGCAGTCGCGGAACACCGCGAATCGCCAACCGTCTTCTTCGCAGAGTTCGAGATTTTGCGCTTGTCGCGGGGGAGAGCCGCGTTACCGTGGCAATCGCTCAGGGAGCGCTAAGCCTTTATGAAGTGGATGCCCTCGGATTAGACCGCCTGGATAGAGAAATTCTGAAGGTACTCACATCTCGATTCGACGGCAAACCCGTTGGCCTTTCGACCCTCGCGGTTGCAGTTGGCGAAGAGCAAGACACTATCGAGGCGGTAGTTGAACCATTCTTGGTTCGAATGGGTCTAATCGCCAGAACTCCGAGAGGTAGACAAGCCACCGCAGCCGCCTACAGACACCTTGGAATCGAAACAAACGATTAGTAACAAACGCGCTTCAATGCGCTTGTCGAAGCCGATTTTGCCACCTGTCGTGACCTATAATCGATAAGTTGCCCCAAAGGCAGATTATTTTTCGCATCTAACGTAAGGCCCAAAATGAACCAGGACCTATTCCTCGTAATCGCTCTAGGCTTCATCATTTTTATGATGTTTTTCAACGGCCGCAAGCGCAAGAAGGCTCAGGCCGAAATGCAGGCTGGCATCAAGGTTGGCGCATACGTTCTACTGCACAGCGGCATCCTAGGAAGCATCGTCAGCCTTGACGAGAAGAGCCTCGTAGTTGAAACCACCCCTGGCACAAAACTTACCGTTCTAAAGGGTGCAGTTCGCTCAATCGAAGAGGCGCCAAAGAAGCCTGCGGCATCGAAGCCAGCAGTGGCTAAGACCGCCGCTGCAAAATCAACTACTGCTACCAAGCCTGCAGCTAAGCCTGCCGCCAAGAAGCCAGTAGCCAAGAAGCCTGCAGCTAAGCCTGCTAAGTAAGTAAGAGGATCAACTTGTCTGAATCAGCTGTAACCAAGGGCGCTCGTAAGCGCCTCACTTGGCTTGGTGTTTTGATTGTTGGCCTAGTTGCCATCATCGGCCTAGGCATCGCGACCAACGGAGGCGCATCATTCGCTCCGAAGCTAGCGCTTGACCTTCAGGGTGGCACCCAGATCATCCTTGCGCCTGTTGTTGCAGAGGGTACGAAGGTGACTGAAGAGCAGTTGACTCAAGCAGTTGCCATTATCCGCCAGCGCGTTGACGCCAGCGGTGTCAGCGAAGCACAGATCAACACCCAGGGCAATAACAACATCGTTGTTTCGATTCCTGGTAGCCCAGACGAAAACACCTTGAAGCTGATTCGCAGCTCGGCAAAGCTTGAATTCCGCCCGGTTCTAGAAACCTCGCAGAGCACACCGGCTACGGCTTCAGACCCAAGCGCCTCACCAAGCCCATCGGCTTCGGCTTCTTCAAACACCTTGGTTTCACCTAAGGCAACCGCGACTCCAAAGGCGAGTGCAACCCCGAAGGTTTCGGCTTCGGCTACTTCGAGCCCAGCAGTCGCCGGCGTTGACGCCGCTACTCAGAAGGCTTACGACGCTCTAGATTGCAGCAAGCCATTCCGTTCGGCTGGCCAGGTTGACGACCCAACCCTACCTATCGCAACCTGTGACACCAATGCGTTCAACAAGTATGTTCTTGGCCCAGTAGAGGTTGAAGGAACCGACATCGCAGACGCGAACGCCGGAACCGTTACCACTTCTACCGGTGCATCGACAAACACCTGGGCGGTAAACCTTAAGTTCACCGGTGCAGGCACAGACAAGTTCGCGAAGACCACAGGTCGCCTTTTCCCATTGAAGGCACCGCAGAACCAGTTCGCGATCACTCTTGACGGATACGTAATTACAGCGCCTACCCTTCAGGCAGTAATCACCGGTGGCAGCGCACAGATCACCGGTAGCTTCGATAAGAACTCTTCGAAGTCTCTAGCCGACCAGTTGAAGTACGGCTCATTGCCAATTGCTTTCGAAGTTCAGAGCCAAGAGAACATCTCTGCAACTCTGGGTTCAGAGCAGCTTGCCAGCGGTCTACTCGCCGGCGCAATCGGACTACTTTTGGTCATCATCTACTCGTTCTTCCAGTACCGTGGCCTAGCACTGGTCACCGTCGGATCACTCGTTATCGCAGCAATCATCACCTACCTAATGATTGCTCTGCTCTCATGGCGTCAGGGCTACCACCTATCGCTCTCGGGTGTCGCCGGTTTGATTGTGGCAATCGGTATTACTGCCGACTCGTTCATCGTTTACTTTGAACGCGTGCGAGACGAACTTCGAGACGGCCGCACCCTGGGCGCATCTGTTGAATCTGGTTGGAAGCGTGCGATTCGCACCATCCTTGTATCTGACGGTGTTAGCTTGCTAGCCGCTATCGTGCTTTATGCACTGACCGTCGGTAACGTTCGCGGATTCGCGTTCACGCTAGGTCTAACAACCTTGATCGACCTCGCAGTGGTTATTTTGTTCACCCACCCGATGCTCGAACTGCTTGCTAAGACCAAGTTCTTCAGCTCAGGTCACCCATGGTCGGGTTTTGATTCAAAGGCTCTCGGTGCCACCAGCTACGTTGGTCGCGGTGCATTCCGCGTTTCAGCAGCTGTTCCTGCCGGCAAGGCAGCCAAGGCTTCAAAGGAGGCCAACACTCGTCAGACTCTTGCCGAGCGTAAGGCAGCCGAGAACGCAGCATCCGTTTCAAAGTCAGAAAAGAGCAAGTAATGTCAAAGTTCAGTGACCTAGGTAACGACCTATACACCGGCGCTCGCTCGTTCGATTTTGTTGGCCGCCGCAAGGTGTGGTTTGGCATCGCTGCTCTAATGGTTGTTCTTGCCATTCTTCTGCCGATTCTTCGCGGAGGATACAACTTCGGAATCGAGTTCAAGGGCGGTTCTGAGTTTCGCGTAGCAGGTGTTTCAAGCCAGTCACAGCAGGTTGCGATCGACGCTGTTCACTCTGTCGTTCCAGAGGCGCAGCCTCTAGTTACCAATGTTGGAACCGACAGCATTCGCGTTCAGACCGCACAACTAACCGACTTGAAGTCAGAAGACGTTCGAGTTGCTCTTGCTTCTGCCTACAAGGTTGAGAGCTCAGCAGTGGCGAGCTCATTCATTGGTGCCAACTGGGGTGCTGATGTAACCGGTAAGGCCCTGAACGGTCTGATTGTTTTCATTATCCTGGCAGCAGTAATGATGGCGCTTTACTTCCGCACATTGAAGATGTCGGCGGCAGCTGTTCTTGCACTGCTACACGACCTCGTAATCACCGCTGGTGTCTATGGCGCCTTGGGCTTTGAGGTCACCCCGGCTGCCGTTATCGGCTTCTTGACCATCCTTGGTTACTCGCTGTACGACACCGTTGTTGTGTTCGACAAGATTCGCGAAAACACCTTCGAAGTTGAGTTCAGCGAGAAGGTCACCTTCAAGCAGCAGGTAAACCTAGCAATCAACCAGACCTTGGTTCGCTCAATCAACACCTCGATTGTTGCTGTTTTGCCGGTTGCCTCAATTTTGTTCATCGGCGCAACCCTTCTCGGCGCTGGAACACTGCGCGACATCGCCTTGGCTTTGTTCATCGGTATTATCGTCGGAACCTACTCGACCTTGTTTATCGCGGCTCCTGCTTACTCGGCTTTCCGTGAAGGCGAAGCCAAGTATCGCAAGGCTGCAGATAAGGTTCTAGCAAAGGCTTAATCCCAAAAGGGGATTGGCTGGTCTAGCAGTAGAGGATTGGCCCAGATTGAGTGATGTAACACCTACCAGCAGCATTAGCGTTCTGCGCAACAAGCTGCCTAGGCTTTTCACGAAATCTGGACCTTACTCGGTTGAACTAAACGAGATTCTGCGTCTTGCAAAGCTAAATCACCCTAAAGCTGACCTATCGATCATCGAACGTGCCTTTGTGGTTGCCGAGCTGGCACACAAGCCACAGATGCGTAAATCGGGTGAGCCTTACATCACTCACCCTCTTGAGGTGACACGCATTCTCGCGGAACTTGGCATTGGTCCGGTTACTTTGGCTGCCGCACTTCTGCACGATACAGTCGAAGACACCGATTACAGCCTCGACCGGCTAAAGAATGACTTTGGTGATGAGGTTGCCATGCTAGTCGACGGTGTGACGAAACTCGACAAGGTCAAATTTGGCGATAACGCCCAGGCGGAAACCGTTCGCAAAATGGTTGTAGCGATGTCTAAGGACATCCGTGTTCTGGTCATCAAGCTAGCCGACCGCCTGCACAATGCTCGCACCTGGGCCTTTGTGCCAGAGGAGAGTGCGCGACGCAAGGCACAGGAAACCCTAGAAATTTATGCACCGCTGGCCCACCGACTTGGAATCAACACAATCAAGTGGGAACTCGAAGACATTAGCTTCTCGGTGCTGTACCCGAAGGTTTATGAAGAGATCGTAAATCTCGTCAAGCAGCGCACTCCAAAGCGCGCCGAGTTCATCGAAAGCGTTATCGGCTCAATCGAAGAAGATCTGCGCGATAACCGCATCAAGGGCAAGGTCGCCGGCCGCCCCAAGCAGTACTACAGCATCTATCAGAAGATGGTTGTGCGAGGTCGCGAATTTGATGACATCTATGACCTGGTCGGAATTCGGGTATTGGTAAACGAAGTCAAGGACTGCTACGCGATTCTGGGCTCAATTCACGCTCGCTGGAATCCGGTTCCGGGGCGTTTCAAAGACTACATCGCGATGCCAAAGTTCAATCTCTACCAGTCACTCCACACCACGGTCATGGGCCCGCAAGGCCGCCCAGTGGAGATTCAGATTCGTACCTTTGAGATGCACCAACGAGCCGAATATGGTGTCGCTGCACACTGGAAATATAAAGAGCAGGTTGGCAAGTCAACCGAGACCCGCGAAGAAGACCTCGCCTGGCTCAAGCACCTTACCGACTGGCAGGCTGAAACTCAGGACCCAACCGAGTTCCTAGACTCGCTCAGATTCGAAATCGGAGCCAAAGAGGTTTACGTTTTCACTCCAAAGGGCAAGGTAATTGGCCTCAGTGGTGGAGCAACTCCGGTTGACTTTGCTTATGCGGTTCACACCGAAGTTGGTCATCGAACCATGGGTGCCAAGGTAAACGGACGACTCGTTCCGCTCGAAAGCAAACTGCAGTCCGGCGATGTCGTTGAAATCTTCACTTCCAAGTCGCTAGAGGCATCGCCTTCGAAAGACTGGCTGAGCTTTGTTGCATCGCCTCGTGCCAGAGCCAAGATCAAGCAGTGGTTCGCCGAGGAGCGTAAAGAGGAATCTACCGAAAACGGCAAGGAGATGCTTGCCAAGGCTATGCGCAAGCAAAACCTTCCGCTACAGCGCTTGATGTCGGCAGACGTGCTGGTGAAGCTGGCCGGTGAGCTTAGATTCCCAGATGTTTCGGGGCTTTATGCAGCCATCGGAGATAACCACATCTCGGCACAGTCTGTTGTCGAAAAGCTCACCGCTGCCATCAACGTCGAAGAAGACAATGAAGACGCACAGTTCGAGCTACCTCAGCCGTCACGAAGCGTTAATCGCCAACGTTCGAATGACTCTGGCGTTTTGGTCAGGGGAGACGCAGATGTAATGGCCAAGTTGGCGCGCTGTTGCACCCCGGTTCCTGGTGACCCAATCGTAGGCTTCGTAACCCGAGGCTCCGGAGTCTCAGTTCACCGCACAGACTGCAAAAACGTCTCAGAACTTATGGCTCAACCAGAGCGCATTATGGAAGTGAGTTGGGCCCCAACCACCAAGAGTTTGTTCCTGGTCCAGATTCAAATCGAAGCACTTGACCGCTCTGGGCTGCTATCAGATGTCACACGCGTGCTTTCTGAGCACCACGTAAACATTCTTTCGGCATCGGTCTCTACTCGATCTGACAGAGTGGCACTCAGCCGCTTTGTTTTTGAAATGGGCGATGCGGGAGTGCTCGAACACCTGCTCAATGCGGTTCGACGCATCGAAGCTGTTTACGACGTTTACCGAGTTAGCAACGTCTAATCAGGCGTAGCAAATAGCCGCCGATTGACCAAATGAAAAACGGACCCGACTTTGGTCTGGGTCCGTTTTCGCCAAAGCTCTTTACGAAGCAGCCTTAACTACCTCGAGCCAGGCCTTGCGAGCCTTTAGCGCTTCGGTTGCCTCGTCGGTCTTCTTCTTGTCTTTCTTTGCCTTGGCGGCTTCAAGCTCTGCTTCGAGCTTTACGATTGACGCCTCAAGCTGGGCGATTACATCGTTTGAACGTGCCTGTGCGGCAGGGTCGGTCTTGCGCCAGTGTTCGGCTTCAACTTCGCGAACCTTCGCTTCGATGGCGCGCAGTTTGTCTTCGGTTTCGCGTAGCTTCTCGCGAGGAACCTTGCCAGCCTTTTCCCACTTCTGCTGAATGGCTGCAAGAGCCTTCTTGGCCCCTTCAAGGTCCTTAGACGCGTCAACCTTCGCTGCCTCTTTGAGAAGTTCGAGCTTGACTGCAAGGTTCGCGCTGAACTCAACATTCTCAACGGCTACAACTTCGGCCTTGGCAGCGTAAATCGCGTCACCAGCAGCCTTGAAGCGGTTCCAAAGGGTGTCATCCTGCTTGCCCGGGGTGCGGCCAGCGGCCTTCCACTCGTCGAGTAGCTTGCGGTAGGCAACAACTGCATCGCTGCCCTGAGCTACGAGAGCCTCGGCGCTCTCAACAATTGCAACCTTTTTGCCCTTGGCTGCCTTCGTCGCAGAGTCAAGACCAGCGAAGTACTGGCGCTTGGCAGCTTCAAAGCGGGTGCGAGCAGCAGAGAATCGTCGCCAGATAGCGTCGGCGTCAGATTTAGCAACCTTCGGCCCAGTCTTCTGCAGAGCCTGCCACTCTTCGAAAAGCTTGGTCATTTCAACACCAGAGTTTTTCCACTGGGTCTTAGCTGCATCCTGGTTTGCAATGGCCTCTGCCTTCACGGCGATAGCCTCACGCTTGGCAAGAGCCTCGGTAGCCTCGCCCTTTGAAGCCTCTTGCTTCTCGCTAACTAGCGCAGCAATCTTCGAGTCAAGGTTTGAAACGCGACGACGAAGGTCGGCGATGTCACCAACGGCCGCAGGTTCTACGAGGTCTTCGGTAAGTTTTGCGGCAACCTTCTTCAAACCTGAGGCGTCAACTTTATTTGCAACGCGCTGTTCAAGGATGCGAACCTGAGCTTCTAGATCGGCAAACTTTCGCACAAAGTAGGCAAGCGCATCTTCTGCAGGAACGCCAGGGTACTGGCCAACCTGTCGCTCAACACCGGCGACGGTAACGAATACGTGGTTCTCGGCGTCTACGCGACCGAATGTGTTCTTAGAGGTTGACACTTCTAGCTCCTGAGGTTTGACGTCCAACACCATTGGACAAGGTCTATTTTAGGTTGATTGCGCCAAGCTTGGCTTCAAGTGCTGGCTTTCCGTCAGAACCGCCTCCGGTGACTCCTGCATTGGCAATCTTGGTAACGGCATCGAGGCCGCTCGTAACCTTGCCGAACACGGTGTAGCCACCGACTGAATCAGCAGGAATTGGGCTGTCCTGATAGACGATGAAGAACTGGCTTCCCATGCTGCTGGCGTTATTACCCACACGCGCCATTGCAAGCACACCGGTTTTATACACGTTGTCGGTTGGCGCGTTCTCGATTGGACCCCAGTTGTAGCCAGGCCCACCGGTTCCATCGCCATTCGGGTCGCCACACTGAAGTACGAAAATGCCGGCAGTGGTGAGTCGATGGCACCTGAGCCCATTGAAGAACCCTTGCTTCGAAAGCGCTACGAAGTTGGCAACCGCCTGAGGTGCGGCCTTGCCATCGAGCTCAATTCCTAGATCGGTTCCGGCAACGTTCATCGAGCCGGTCCAGGTGCGTGCCTCGGCAAGTGCCGGTGCTGGAACCAATTTTGAGTTTGTGGCCGCTGGAGTGGCACTTGCACTTGCAGAAGGGTTGGCTTTCGAGTCAACATGACCAGGGCCAAAGCCGAAGTATGCGATTTGTAGCAAGCCAGCAACCGCGAGAGCCGCTACCGACAGAATGATTGCGCGCTTATTGTCGCTTTTGTTTCGAGCGACAGCCGCCTGAGCTTGAGCCTGTTTTGCCTCGTAATCGACCAACTTGGCGTTTACAGAGGTGTGAATGTTCTGGTGCTTCTTCTTCGATGCCATGATCGCCCTTCGCTTTCAAACTCCTTGAAATATTACGCGGTTATGCAGAGGTTGAACGGCAATCAATCGTCTAACCTAAAAGCATGTCTGATCATCCGAGCGTAATCTCGAGCACCACACCGTTGGCCGCTCGAATGCGCCCCAACTCGCTTGCCGAAGTTGTTGGTCAGAAACACATTCTTAAACCAGGTTCCCCGCTAATCGCGTTGGCTACTCCGGTTGAACAAGGCACGAAAGTTTCTGCTGCCTCGGTAATCCTTTGGGGTCCGCCGGGAACCGGAAAAACAACCCTTGCCCAGGTAGTTGCTCGTAGCAGCGGTCGCAGGTTCGTTGAGTTGAGTGCAATTACCGCCGGGGTAAAAGAAGTTCGCGAGGTTCTCGATCGAGCCCGCAACGATAAAGACCTCTACGGAGTCAGTACGGTCCTATTTCTCGACGAAATTCACCGCTTCTCAAAGGCACAGCAAGATGCCTTACTGCCCGGGGTAGAGGCCGGTGTTGTTGTGCTTATCGCGGCAACGACAGAGAACCCATCATTTTCGGTGATTAGCCCTTTGCTATCAAGGTCACTTATGCTCACATTGGAGTCGCTTACTGACCAGGATGTGCAAGCGCTGCTCGAGCGTGCAGTCGGTGATTCGCGTGGATTAGCCAACGCAGTTTCAGCCAACGCCGAGGTAATCGCTCAAATTGTGAGACTTTCGCTCGGTGATGCCCGACGCGCGCTCACCATCCTTGAATCAGCTGCCATTTCTGCGATATCCAGACCGAAGGTACCGGCCAAAAAGACCTCGAGCAAAAGTTCAAAGGACGCCCCGGTGCCCGCGATTGAGTTTGCCGACCTCGAGGCCGCTGCTGACCGTGCTCTGATTCGCTACGACAAAGATGGCGACCAGCACTACGACATCATCTCGGCTTTCATAAAATCGGTTCGTGGCTCCGATGCCGACGCCGCCATTCACTATCTAGCGCGAATGATTGAAGGCGGCGAAGACCCGCGCTTCATCGCTAGACGTCTAATGATTCTTGCCGCCGAGGATGTGGGTCTTGCTGACCCTCACGCATTGCCCCTAGCTGTTGCTGCCGCCGAGACAGTGGCCATGATTGGCATGCCGGAAGGTCGCATACCTCTTGCCGAAGCAACCATCTATCTAGCCCTTGCTCCCAAATCAAACACCGCCTACAACGCCATCAACAGCGCACTCGCCGATGTGCGAAATGGCATCGTTGGGCAGGTTCCAAACGCACTCAAGAGCTCCAACTTTGCCAAGGCGCAAGATCAAGGCGCAGGCGTTGGTTACGAATACCCTCATGATTCACCACGCGCCGTGTTGCCTCAGCGCTACCTCGACGAAAAGGTGCTGAGTCGTCGCTATTACATAGCCAAGGATGTCGGGCATGAGCGTGAACTAGGGGAGCGCTGGTCAAAATTGCGCGAAATCGTTAGGTCTTTCAAGACCAAGTAGGCACCCAATCGCCCGATGGTCCTTGGATTCTGGCCTCTCGGACTGCTAAGATTGTCAGGTTGCCGACTGGAACACTCAAACGCGGCTGTGCGAGTGTTCATCTACGGTGCGACCGTCCAATAGCCAGACGGTCCGTGGCAGAGGATCTCCTCGATCCGACTTGTGAACAAAAACCGCTATCAGTGATCCGCAAGGATCCATCGAAAGGAAAACGTGTCAAAGACTACACGTACGCGCAGCAAGACTCGCTTGTCTCGCGCACTGGGCATTGCCCTAACCCCAAAGGCTGCTAAGTACCTTGAGAAGCGCCCTTACGCTCCTGGTGAGCACGGACGCACCAAGAAGAAGGCTGACAGCGACTACGCCGTTCGCCTTCGCGAGAAGCAGCGTCTACGCGCCCAGTACGGCATCCGTGAAGCGCAGCTTCGCAAGACCTTCCAGGAAGCAAAGCGTGCCGACGGCCTAACTGGTGAAAACCTAGTTGAGCTTCTAGAAATGCGTCTTGACGCAGTTGTTCTTCGTGCAGGCTTCGCTCGCACTATCGCACAGGCTCGTCAGATGGTTGTTCACCGTCACATCCTTGTAAACGGTGAGCGCGTTGACCGCCCATCATTCCGCGTAAAGCCAGGCCAGCTCGTGCACGTTCACGAGAAGTCTGAAATCACCGAGCCTTTCCAGGTAGCAGCAGCCGGCGGTCACGTCGATGTTCTTCCTCCGGTTCCTGGTTACCTAGACGTTCAGCTAGACAAGCTTCACGCAACCTTAGTTCGTCGTCCAAAGCGCGCTGAAGTTCCAGTTACCTGTGAAGTTCAGCTTGTTGTTGAGTACTACGCAGCTCGATAAATAAAACCGGTTTAGGAGTTCAGATGAGCGGTGGAGACGTAGCGGCATTGATCGCAGCAGGAGGATTCGTCCTTTTGGTGTTGTTTGTTGCTGTGCCTTTGCTAAAACTGGGACGCGTTCTAGACGAGACTCGCAATTCAATTCGCGACCTCAATGAGACCGTTGCTCCACTTCTCTCTGAACTTACCGAAACCGTCACCGCAACTAACAAGCAGTTGGCCAAGGTTGACACGATCACAGAGAACATCTCTGAGGTCACCACAAACGTGAGCTCTTTGGTTGCAGTATTTGCAGCGACTCTTGGCTCTCCACTGGTGAAAATCGCGGGCCTGACTCAGGGCTTGCGCACCGCGTTGCTCGGTAAGAAGAAGTAGGTAAGACCGTGAAAAAGGCATTTTGGTTCATCACCGGAATTGCTGCCGGGCTCGTAGCAGCTAAGCAGCTTCAGGAAAACCCAAAGACCAAGGCAATCGTTGACGATGTCATGGTTCGCGTTCGTGAGCTAGGCGACGTAGTTGCCGAGGGCTTCCGTGAGCGCGAGGCCGAGCTTGCCGCTGACAAGAAGTCTGCAGCTAAGCCTGCCGCCAAGCCTGCCGCTAAAGCAACCGGCACTAGCACCACCCCGAACGCATAAAGATGCAGACTGCGGAAATCCGCCAGCGCTGGCTCGACTTTTTCGAGGGCAAAGGCCACACTGTTGTTCCATCTGCCTCGCTAATTAGCGAAGACCCATCACTTTTATTTACGGTTGCCGGCATGGTGCCGTTCATTCCTTACATGAGCGGGCTTGTTCCTGCTCCTTTTGCCCGCGCAACTAGCGTGCAGAAGTGCGTTCGTACGCTTGACATCGAAGAAGTAGGCAAGACAACTCGTCACGGAACCTTCTTCCAGATGAATGGAAACTTTTCATTTGGCGATTACTTCAAGAAAGAAGCGATTGCTTACGCCTGGGAATTTCTAACCAGCCCACAGTCTGAGGGCGGTCTCGAGCTAGACAAGCAACTTCTGTGGGTAACCGTCTTCCAGGATGACGACGAATCAATTTCGATTTGGCGCGATGTAGCCGGCATTCCGATGGAGCGCATTCAGCGCCGCGGAATGAAGGACAACTACTGGTCTACCGGCCAACCTGGCCCTGCTGGGCCCTGCTCTGAGATTTACTATGACCGTGGCCCTGCCTACGGTCGTGAAGGCGGCCCTGAGGCCGACGAAGATCGCTACATCGAAATCTGGAACCTCGTGTTCATGCAGTATGAGCGTGGCCAAGGAACCGGCAAAGACAATTTTGAAATTCTTCGTGAACTTCCAAAGAAAAACATCGACACCGGTATGGGTCTGGAGCGCGTTGCGTTCCTCATGCAGGGTGTAGAGAATCTCTACGAGATTGACCAAGTACGCCCTGTTCTAGACCTCGCTGCCAAGCTTTCGGGCAAGACCTACGGCGCATCGGTTGAAGACGACGTTCGCATGCGAGTGGTGGCAGATCACATTCGCTCTGCTTTGATGCTTATCGGTGACGGTGTTACGCCGGCAAACGATGGCCGTGGATACGTACTTCGTCGCCTATTGCGCCGCTCAGTTCGTTCGATGCGCCTTCTCGGCGTCGAAGCACCTACCTTCACCGAGCTGTTTACGGCATCGAAAGAGGCGATGAAGGCTGCTTACCCAGAGCTTGAAACCGATTTTGACCGCATCTTGAAGACCGCCGTCGCTGAAGAAGAGACCTTCCTACGCACTCTGGTTGCGGGAACAGTTTTCTTGGATGAAGCGATTGCTCACGCAAAGCAGGGTGGCGGCAAGGAGCTGATGGGCGATGCTGCATTCCTGTTGCACGACACCTATGGTTTTCCGTTCGACCTAACCCTTGAGGTTGCCGAAGAAGCCGGTCTAACCGTTGACCGCGATGGCTTCAAGGCTCTCATGACCGAACAGCGCGACCGCGCCAAGGCGGATGCTCGCGAGAAGAAGCTTGGCGGCACCGACCTCTCGGTCTACTCGGCCTTCCGCGCCAAGGGCGTCACCAAGTTCACCGGCTACGAAGAGCTATCTTCTGAAGGCCGCATCCTTGGTTTGATCGTTGACGGCAAGGATGCCTCGATTGCCACGGCTGGCCAAATTGCCGAAGTAATTCTCGACGAAACTTCGTTCTACGCTGAGTCTGGCGGACAGGATTCCGACGCAGGTTTCATTAATGGCGACGGATTCTCTCTTGAGGTCTTAGACGTTCAGAAGCCGGTAAAGGGCCTAATCAGCCACAAGGTTTTGGTTCGCTCAGGCGAGGTTTCGGTAGGGGCTAAGGCCCAGACAGAGGTGGATGCCGATTGGCGCTTGGGAGCTTGCCAGGCACACTCTGGAACCCACATTGTTCACGCTGCCCTGCGTGAGGTACTTGGTCCATCGGCATTGCAAAGCGGTTCATACAACAAGCCTGGTTACCTTCGCCTCGACTTCGCCTGGGCTCAGGCGCTTTCGCTTGAGACTCGCAGCGAGATTGAAGAAGTAACCAACCTCGCCATCCGTCGCGATCTTGCGGTTTCGGCTCAGCACATGAGCCTTCCAGAAGCCCGCGAATGGGGAGCAGTTGCCCTTTTCGGTGAAACTTACGATGAGAGCGTTCGCGTCATTCAGGTTGGTGGCCCTTGGTCTCGCGAACTCTGTGGTGGAACACACGTTTCTAGAAGCTCACAGGTTGGTCTTGTCTCAATCATCGGTGAATCATCGGTAGGTTCGGGTTCCCGTCGTCTCGAAGCCCTGGTTGGCATCGAAGCCTTCCGCTCACTGGCCACCGAACGCGCACTCGTTGCTCGTCTAGGAGAAGCACTAAAGAGCCCTAAGGCCGAAATCGAAGAGCGACTAACGTCCACGATTGAAGAGTTGAAGTCTGCCCAGCGCAAACTTGCGCAGTTGCAGGCGGCACAGCTCGCCACCCGCATCCCAGACTTAATTGCTTCGGCGATTTCGATTGGTTCAACCAAATATGTCGAGGCAAACTTGGGTGAACTTGCTTCGGTTGACGACCTTCGCAATCTGGCAACCGCAATCCGAGAAAAACTCAGTGCCGAAAGTGCCGTTGTGTGCCTACTTGGCGTCATCGCCGAGAAACCGATGGTCTTGGTTGCAACCACCGACGCTGCTCGCGCGGGCGGCCACAAGGCCGGAAACCTAGTTCGCACCGCAAGCCAGATTCTTGGCGGTGGCGGCGGTGGCAAGGATGACCTCGCACAGGGTGGCGGTAGTGACGTGTCAAAGATTTCTGACGCTATGGCCGCTATTCGTGGAGCGCTGGGAGCCTAGTGCGCCCCGGTCGTCGACTCGCAGTTGACGTTGGCAAGGTCAGAGTTGGCCTCGCTATTTCTGACTTTCACGGAATCTTGGCATCGCCTTTACAGAACATTGCCCGACAAACCGAAGACTCCGAGACCGTCAAGTTGATCCTCGAGGCCATTGCGGATGAAGAAATTCTCGAAATCTACGTTGGATTACCGGTGTCAATGTCTGGCAACACGACTGCTTCGACCGAAGATGCGGTCACCCTCGCGCGGGTTCTCGCGGGCAGCCTATTGACTTCGGTTCGAATGATTGATGAGCGTCTAACTACCGTTTCGGCATCAGCCGCTCTGCGAAGCTCTGGCAAGAACAGCAAAGATGGCCGCAAAGTAATTGATCAGATTGCTGCGACGATGATTCTCGAGCAGGCATTGGCGATGGAAAAGAATTCAGGCACTGCTCCAGGTAAGAATTTGGAGGAAATCGATGTCTAGAAAAGTATTCAAACGGCGTCGTCTCTTCGCGATTATTGCCGTGGCCGCAGTCATTCTTGGGATTTTTGCCTTTGCTAATCGTTCTGCGATTCGTTCAGGTTTCGACCAACTCGTTGGCAATGACTACCAAGGCAACGGCTACAGCAGCGTTTTGGTTGATATTCAACCGGGAGATACCGGAGAGTCGATTGCGACATCTCTGGTCGAAATGGGAGTTGTCAAAAACTTCAGGACGATCTACAAACTGATCATCGACGCCGACCCGAAGTTTTATCCCGGAACCTACAAGCTTCATCTTCACATGTCGTCGCAGGCTGCGCTCGATGCGCTTCTTGACCCGAAGGCCTCGGTTACCAATCGCATCCTGATAAAAGAGGGTCTTCGCGCCAACGTCATCCTAGATAAATTGGCGGCGACCACCGGAATTCCGCGCAGTGAGTTCAGTTTCGCAGCAAAACAAAGACAAGCCATCGGGCTACCTGCAGATGCGGTTTCAATCGAGGGATACATTTTTCCGGCAACCTACAGCTTCTCGCCTAAGGCCACAGCAGTCTCGATTTTGAAAACCATGATCTCGCGCATGCAGCAAGAACTAGATAAGTTCGGCGTTCAGGCAGCCGACCGAAACCGAGTCTTGACGCTTGCTTCGATCATTCAAAAAGAGGCTCGTCAAGAGCCAGACTTCTTCAAGGTCAGCCGTGTATTCCAGAACCGAATCAAGGCCGGGATGCATCTGCAGTCAGATGCGACAGTAAGCTACGGCGTAGACGGAAACACCGTGAATACGAGCGCGGCTGATCGAGCAAACAAGAACGGTTTCAATACCTATTTGAACGCAGGCCTGCCTATCGGCCCAATCAGTTCACCGGGTGCAATAGCAATCGATGCGGCCTTGCATCCGGCGGCGGGAACCTGGCTTTTCTTTTGTGCGATCAATCTCGAAACCGGAGAAACTGTATTTAGCACTACGCTTGCAGAACACGAAAGGGCAGTAGCTCTTTGGCGAGCATGGATGAAGGAGCACCCTGGCTATGAGTAAGCGCTATGCCGTTCTTGGCTCACCAATTAGCCACTCAAAGTCGCCAGCCATTCATTTGGCCGCTTACCGCGTCTTAGGTCTTGATTGGGAGTACGGCCGCGCCGAGGTGCAAAAGGGGCTTCTTCGCACGTTTTTGGCTGGCTTGGGCGAGACCTGGAATGGTTTTTCAATCACCATGCCGCTCAAAGAGGAGGCCTCACGCTTTGCCGATGAGCTCGACGATTACGCAAGACTAACGGGCGCTACCAACACTCTGCACTTGGATGAATTTGGCAAGTGGCACGGTTTCAACACCGACGTTTTCGGCATCGTTCAAGCCGTGACCGAAGCCCGAATTGGTCTAGTTAAACGAGCACTGATCATCGGCTCTGGCGCAACGGCAACTTCGGCCTTGGTTGCAATTAAAGAGCTCAACCCAAACGCACATGTAGAAATTCTGGCGAGAAACCCCGAATCAAGAAAGAGCCTGATAGCCCTTGGCAAGACTCTTGGCCTAAAGGTGAGTCGCGCGGGAGGCCTGCGTGCAGCAAGCCGCGTTTCTAGCCTGACCATTTCAACCCTGCCGGCAGGCTCGCTAGACAAGCAGGCCGCGAAACTGGCAAAAGCATTGTTTTGGAAGCCAAAGGGTGCGCTTCTGGACGTTGCATACAACCCCTGGCCTTCAAAATTGGCAGCAGCTTGGGATGCTAAAGAGCGACGAACCATCAGCGGTTTAGAGATGCTCATTTGGCAGGCGGTAGCTCAAATTCGTATTTTCACTACCGGAAACACAGAGCGAGAGCTTCCAAATGAAGTTGCCGTTGTTTCTGCAATGCACATAGCCGTCGAAAACGAGCAATAGCGCCTAACCGCCCTGATCTGCCGCCTTGATGTGACACAATTGAGAAATGCTACGTTGGATCACCGCAGGGGAGTCGCACGGCCCCGAATTAGTCGCCGTTCTTGAGGGTTTGCCCGCAGGAATTCCAGTCACGACCACAGAAGTGCAGGTCGCACTTGCGCGTCGTCGACTAGGTTATGGCCGCGGTGCCCGAATGAAGTTCGAGCAGGACGAAGTTTCGCTTAGCGGCGGCGTTCGCCATGGCCTAACCATGGGCGGCCCTTTAGCAATAACAGTTGGCAACACCGAATGGCCAAAGTGGCAAGATGTCATGTCTGCCGACCCGGTCTCACCCGAAAAACTTTCTGGCGCTCGCGCAGAGGCACTTACCCGCCCACGCCCAGGCCACGCAGACTTCACGGGAATGCAGAAGTACGGATTTCTAGATTCACGCCCGGTTCTAGAGCGCGCAAGCGCCCGAGAAACGGCGGCACGTGTAGCACTTGGAGCGGTTGCCTCTTCGTTCTTGAACGAACTGGGCATTCAGCTAGTCACTCACACAGTTGGCATCGGCCCGGTTATGTCGCCAATCGGTTCGGCGCTGCCGACTCCGGCCGATGTTGCGATGCTTGATGAAGACCCAATGCGTTGTTTTGATAAAACAGTTTCGGCAGCCATGGTTGCCGAAGTTGACAAATGTCACAAGGATGGCGACACCCTAGGCGGTGTTGTTGAGACTTTGGTTTACGGGCTACCTCCTGGTCTGGGCACCTTCGTGCACTGGGATCGCCGCCTTGACTCGCAGCTTGCCGCTGCTCTTATGGGAATTCAGGCCATCAAGGGCGTCGAGGTCGGCGACGGTTTCGAAACCGCACGTCGACGTGGCTCTGTTGCTCACGACGAGCTTGAGCGTGACGCCGATGGAATCGTGCGCCGCCTTTCTGGGCGAGCCGGAGGAGTCGAGGGTGGCATGAGCAACGGCGACGTTCTGCGTGTTCGAGCCGCCATGAAGCCAATTTCGACCATCCCAAAGGCTCTTGCTACTGTCGACGTTGCCAGCGGTGAGGCTGCCAAGGCGCATCACCAGCGTTCAGACGTTTGCGCGGTTCCGGCCGCGGGTGTCGTTGCCGAGGCAATGGTTGCACTGGTTATCGCCAACTCGGTCTTGGAAAAGTTTGGTGGAGACTCGGTTGCTGAAACCAAGCGCAATCTCAAGGGTTACCTAGACAACATTCCAGCAGTTCTTACTTCTTTCGACTCGCAAGACTAAAAAGTGTCGAAGGCCAGTGAGGTTGTCGTTCTTATCGGCCCAATGGGCGTAGGTAAGACCACGATTGGCCGCAAGTTGGCGAAGGCTTTGAAAGTTCCTTTTATCGACACCGATAACCTGATCACCGATGAACACGGGCCGATTCCCGCAATTTTCGAGGAGCGCGGTGAACCAGAGTTTCGTCGCCTCGAAGAAAAAGCAATGCAAAATGCCATCAGTGAGACTGCGGTGGTTGCCACCGGAGGCGGAGCGGTGCTCAGCGAATTGACTCGCAAACGTCTAAAGTCTGTGACGGTTATTTACCTATCAACTGACGGCAAGCACATTGGCTCGCGTCTAAAGAACGGCAATCGCCCGTTGCTCCAGAATGGCGTGGAGGATTGGCGCAGAATCTATGAGGAGCGCAAACCGATTTATCAAAGCGCTGCAGATTTTGAAATCAATACTTCAGGCCAGCCAATCAGCGTAAGCATCAAAGAGATTCTCAAGAAATTAGGCAAAAATGTCAGCGAATAAAGTCATCCAGGTAACGGGAGTCGACTCTTACGACATCACAATCGGCCGTGCCCTGCTCGGCGAAGTCGGCAAAGCACTGGGTGCTTCGGTTAAGAAGGTCTTGATCATTCACCCGGTTGGGCTTGCAGCATCGGCCGAACTTCTAAAAGAGACACTTGATGGCCAAGGATACGAAGCAATCCTTGCCGGTGTGCCCGACAGCGAAGATGCCAAACGCGTGGAAGTTGCAGCTTTCTGCTGGGGCGTGCTTGGCCAAGCCGATTTCACCCGCTCGGATGCGGTCATCGGTTTCGGTGGAGGCTCGACCACCGACTTAGCCGGTTTTGTCGCCGCCACCTGGTTGCGTGGCGTCAAATTGGTTCAGGTTCCAACCACGTTGCTGGCTATGGTTGACGCTGCAGTTGGTGGCAAGACGGGAATCAATACCGCAGAAGGCAAAAACTTGGTCGGCTGTTTCTATGCACCAGCGGCCGTGATCATCGACCTAGACACCCTAGATTCCTTGCCAAAGAATGAAATTCTCGCCGGCTTTGGTGAGGTCGTGAAGTACGGATTTATCGCGGATGAGCGCATCCTTGAACTCATCGAAGCCGATGTTGCCGTGGCCACCGACTCAAAGTCCGAGGTTTTTGCGGAGCTCATCGAGCGCTCGGTGGCCATTAAGGCTCGAGTGGTAGGGGAGGACTTCAAGGAGGCAGGCCTTCGTGAAATCTTGAATTACGGCCACACCCTGGGCCACGCAATCGAACTAGCCGAGCGTTACAAATGGCGTCATGGTGCAGCAATTTCAATCGGAATGGTGTTTGTTGCCGAACTTGCTCGCCTTGCTGGCCGGCTCAGCGATGCCGCCGTCGATCGTCACCGCAGCATTCTTCAGTTGATTGGCCTGCCAACCGAATACAAGGCCGAGAAGTGGGATCAGCTCGTTGCGACAATGCAGCGCGACAAAAAATCACGTGCCGGAACCCTGCGTTTCGTTGTGTTGGACGCTATCGGAAAGCCGACCATTATGGCCGCGCCGGCACCTGAACTACTACACGCAGCTTTCCAAGAGATTGTCGCCGGCTAGCGGTAACCTAGAGCCATGCAAAAAGTACTAGTCCTTAACGGCCCAAACCTGGCGCGTCTTGGTTCCCGCGAACCAGACATCTACGGTTCTACCAACTACGAGGGTCTAGTTGCTGCAGTTACCGGCCTCGGCGGTGAGCTCGGGCTGAGCGTCGAGGTACGTCAGACCGACAGCGAGTCAGAACTGATTGGGTGGCTCCACGAAGCAGTAGACGGCGGTATTGACGTTGTCATGAACCCAGCCGCATTCACCCACTACTCATACGCGCTACGCGATGCAGCCGTGCAGGTAACCAAGAGCGGCAAGAAGCTCATCGAGGTTCACCTGAGCAACCCGCACACTCGCGAAGAATTCCGCCACACGAGCGTAATTTCGGGCGTGGCAACCGGCGTTATCGCGGGTTTCGGCTTGACCTCATACTTGCTAGCCCTTTCAGCAATCGCCAGCTAACTTAATCGACCTCGGTCGGTTAGACTGTTAGGCGCAGGGATTCCATCCCGCTATTTTTTTGAAACAAACCTCTAAACACCGAAATGAGTGAGTGATTGTCATGGCAACTTCAAACGACTTGAAGAACGGCATGGTCCTAAACATCGAAGGTCAGCTTTGGGCTGTCGTCGAGTTCCAGCACGTAAAGCCTGGCAAGGGCGCTGCGTTTGTTCGTTCGAAGCTCAAGAACGTTCTAACCGGCAAGGTTGTCGACCGCACCTTCAACGCTGGTGTCAAGATCGAGACCGCAAACGTCGACAAGCGCAACATGACCTACCTTTACAACGATGGCGACGGGTTCATTTTCATGGATGCCGACACCTTCGATCAGGTATCACTCTCTGAGGCCACCGTTGGCGACGCAGTCAACTACCTACTTGAGAACCAGGAAGCCACCGTTGCCATGCACGAGGGCAACCCGATTTACGTTGAACTTCCAGCCTCAGT
Source organism: Microbacteriaceae bacterium (assembly GCA_947453475.1). GTDB lineage: Bacteria > Actinomycetota > Actinomycetes > Actinomycetales > Microbacteriaceae > Rhodoluna. The sequence continues at coordinate 3,714 of CANGGK010000018.1, read as the reverse complement.
AGTTCTTGAAATCACCTACACCGAGCCAGGCCTTCAGGGCGACCGCTCATCAGGTGGCACCAAGCCAGCAACCGTAGAGACCGGCCTTCAGATTCAGGTTCCTCTATTCGTTGACAACGGCACCCGCGTCCGCGTAGACACCCGCACCGGTGACTACCTTGGCCGCGTCACCGACTAAAAGCATTGAGCGCTAGAACTAAGGCACGTAAGCGTGCCATTGATGCTGTCTTCGCTGCAGATCTTCGCAAGATTTCACCGCTGTCTTTGCTCGACGATGTTGCCGGTCTAACTGCAGACCGCCAAAACCAAGATGAAATCTTTGGCTATGCGCGTCAAATCGTGAACGGCGTCATCGAGAATCACGATGAAATCGATGACTTGCTAGACACCTACTCGCAGGGTTGGGCTCTCGATCGCATGCCAAACCTTGACCGCGCTATTTTGCGATGTGCGGTTTGGGAAATCATGCACAATGACGAGGTTCCTGACGCTGTCGCAATCAACGAAGCCGTCGAAATGGCCAAGGAGCTATCGACCGACGACTCCGGCTCTTTTGTAAACGGCCTTTTGTCTCGAATTTCAGCGACCAAGACCGCGAAGTAGTTCAACCGGCTGATAGACTTTTTCAAACATCCTTTAAGACCGTCCAGAGAGGCGGAGAAGGAGGTGGGCGTGACTACACGCACCGTCTTGAGTAGCGACGACATCGATCGCGCGGTTACCCGCATTGCTCACGAAATTCTAGAAGCCAACACTGCACTGCAGAAGAGTGGCACTTCAAACCTCGTAATCCTAGGCATTCCAACTCGTGGCGTTCTTCTTGCCGAGCGCATCGCCAAAGTTATCGCTCGCAATGAACCGGGAACCGACGCATCTCAGCTTCTTGGTCGACTAGACATCACCATGTACCGAGACGACCTAGCTAGCAACCCGACCAGACCGGTCACCGAAACTCTCATTCCGAGCCAAGGCATCGACGACAAGGTCGTTGTATTGGTCGACGACGTTCTTTTCAGCGGTCGCACTATCCGTGCAGCGCTGGATGCTTTGAATGATTTTGGCCGCCCACGCGCGGTAAAACTCGCCGTGTTGGTCGACAGAGGTCACCGCGAACTTCCTATCCGTGCCGATTTCGTTGGCAAAAACTTGCCGACGGCTCGCGAAGAGCGCATCCGTGTGCAGTTGACTGAATCTGACGCAGAGAACTCGGTGGTTATCGAATCATGATCAAATACCTACTATCGGCCGGAGATCTAACCCGTGACCAGGCAATCGAGATTCTCGATATCGCCGAGGGAATGGCGGATGTCAACGAGCGTGAAATCAAGAAACTGCCTACGCTACGAGGCAAAACCGTGGTCAACCTATTCTTCGAAGACTCGACCAGAACACGTATCTCTTTCGAGCTAGCCGCCAAGCGCCTTTCGGCCGACGTGATCAACTTTTCGGCCAAGGGTTCGAGCGTATCTAAGGGTGAAAGCCTGAAGGATACCGCCCAAACGCTTGAGGCGATGGGCGCTGACGCGGTCGTCATTCGACACCCGGCCAGCGGTGCAGCGAATGTACTTGCACACAGCAACTGGATCAACGGCGCAATCGTCAACGCCGGCGATGGCACACACGAGCACCCGACCCAAGCCCTGCTCGATGCATTCACAATGCGAAAGCGCATCCACGGCGCGAACTCGAAGGGCAAGGCACTCGAAGGGCTCAAGGTTGCCATCGTTGGCGACGTTTTGCACTCGCGAGTTGCTAGATCAAACCTGCTTCTACTGAACACCCTTGGTGCCGAAGTTCACTTTGTTGCGCCACCAACCTTGTTGCCGGCAAACCCTTCGAACTGGAAGGCGAAGCTGCACTACTCGCTTGACGAGACTCTCGAGCTAGAGAAGCCTGACGTCGTCATGATGCTTCGCGTTCAAGCCGAGCGCATGAATGCTTCGTTCTTCCCATCCGAGCGCGAATACGCTCGCATCTGGGGTTTCAATGCAGATCGCCTCAAGACCTTAAAGCCTTCAGCCTTCCTTATGCACCCAGGGCCGATGAATCGTGGTCTAGAAATTGACGCGATTTCGGCCGATTCACCGCAATCAACGGTTCTCGAGCAGGTCGCAAACGGCGTCTCGGTTCGAATGGCAGTTCTTTACTCACTTCTTTCTGGCGAAAGGGCCGCAGATGTCTAACAGTTTCGTACTAAAGAATGTTCAACTTGGCGATGGCGGGGCAACCGACATCCTGGTTGAAGCCGACAAGATTGTCGCGATTGGTTCTGGTTTGACAGCCGCCGAGGTCATCGACTGCACCGGCCTGGTGGCGCTACCTGGCTTCGTAGACCTTCACACGCACCTTCGCGAGCCTGGCTTTGAGCAGAGCGAAACCGTGCTTACCGGCACGCAGGCGGCAGCAATGGGTGGCTTCACTGCTGTTCACGCAATGGCTAATACCAGCCCGGTTGCCGACACCGCAGGTGTTGTTGAGCAGGTTGCAGCCCTCGGTCGCGAAGCGGGCTACGCAGACGTTTACCCAATCGGAGCGGTCACCGTTGGCCTCGAAGGCAAGCAACTTGCCGAGCTTGGTGCGATGGCGAACTCAAAGGCTCAGGTTCGCGTCTTCTCGGATGATGGCAAGTGTGTGCACGACCCAGTCTTGATGCGACGCGCGCTCGAATATGTCAAAGCCTTCGGGGGAGTAGTCGCCCAGCACGCTCAAGAACCTCGACTCACCGAAGGTGCCCAGATGAATGAGGGTGCAGTTTCTGCAGAGCTTGGCCTGACTGGCTGGCCGGCAGTTGCCGAAGAGTCGATCATCGCTCGCGATGTATTGCTTGCAGAGCACGTTGGCTCTCGCGTTCACATCTGCCACCTTTCAACAGCCGGTTCGGTTGAGATCGTTCGATGGGCAAAGGCTCGTGGCATTCAGGTGACCGCCGAGGTTACCCCTCACCACCTATTGCTCACTGACGAACTGGTTCGTAGTTACGATGCGGTTTATAAGGTGAACCCACCGCTTCGCACCGCTGCCGACGTTTTGGCTCTTCGTGAAGCCTTGGTCGATGGCACCATCGACATCATCGCTACCGACCACGCACCTCACCCAATCGAAGCCAAAGATTGCGAGTGGAGCGCAGCTGCATTTGGAATGCTCGGCCTTGAAACCGCGGCCTCAATTGCGCAGGATGTCTTGATCGACAGCGGCAAGTCAAATTGGTCGCGACTCGCCGAGGTGCTTTCAACCAACCCGGCCAAAATCGGAAGCGACTCAGAGCAGGGCCAAGGTCTAGTGGTTGGCGCCTTTGCCAACATCGCCCTGATTGACCCAAGCGTGAAGCGCAGAGTAGTCGCAGATAGTGCCTCGAAGTCTAAGAACTCGCCATACGTTGGTCTTGAGCTTCTGGGCCAGGTAAAGCACACCATCTACCGCGGCTATTTCACCGTGCGCGATGGCAAACTTGCAGAGGTTGGTCGCAACTAATGCAAAAGTATTACGTTGCGGTAATCGCCGCCATTCTCTTCTTCTTTTTTGTAATCACCGCAATTCGCGCCTGGAAGGCCCGTAGTCAGGGCCAAGAAGCCGAGTTCAGCCAGCCGCCGATGGCCTTGGATGCGCCCGGTAACCAACTCGTAAAGGTACGTGCTTATTACGTTGCCAGCACCTATGCCGATAACCATCTGGAGCGCATCCGTGCCTATGGTTTGGGCATTCGCGGGTTGGCCC
>CANGGK010000017.1 GCA_947453475.1 Microbacteriaceae bacterium | reverse complement strand
CTCGAAGCCACACGGAATCAATCGGTGATGCCATCAACGATGCCCTTCTTCGCGCCGGGGTAAAGCCTGGCCAGATAAAAGCCGTTGCCGTCGGGCGCGGCCCGGCGCCATTCACCGGCCTGAGAGTTGGAATCGCCGCCGCAATCATGTTTGCCGAGGGAGCTGGGGCCAAGTTGTTTGGCATAGTCAGCCTCGACGCGATTGCCAAGCAGGAGTTTGAGGCGCTTTCAGTTCAACCCGGCTCAGGTTTGGTCGACGCACAGCCACTTCTAGTAACCTCGGATGCCCGCCGCAGCGAGCACTACTGGGCGCTCTATTCTGGGCTCGATCGCCACGGAGTTCCAATCTGCATCGACGGCCCTGCCGTAAACCGACCAGCAGACATCGAGGTCTTATTAGCCGAGCAGGGTATTTCACCGGCACGCACATGTGTGGTTATTTCGGCCCGCGCGATCGGTGAACTCTTCGAGGCTCAGGCAGCCGCGGGAGTTCTTAGCCACGACGTGACCGCGCTCTACCTGCGCAACCCAGATGCCGTTGAGCCAAAGAACCTTCGCGATTTTGGTAAGAAGGTGAGCGGATGAGCGACTGGATTATTCGCCCCGCTATCGAGGCCGACCTGGCGGCCATCATGGCAATTGAGCACGAGTGTTTTCCAGAAGATGCCTGGTCTCAAGACAACATGCACTTCGAGCTTCTGGCTCACCACACCGAATATTTTGTAGCCGTGCGCGGTGAAGCCGTAATCGGCTATGCCGGCTTGAGTAAGGTCTCGGCAAGTGACCAGGGTGACGTTCAGACCATCGCGGTTGTTCCGACGGCACGTGGTCTCGGCCTAGGCCGTGCGCTCATGGATGCCCTGCTCACCGCTGCCGCCCGGCTTCATGCTCACGAAATCTTTCTAGAAGTTCGAGCAGATAACCCGGTGGCCCAGGGTCTCTATTTGGCACTCGGCTTCGAGCACATCGACACCCGCAAGAACTATTACCAGCCGGCCGGAATTGACGCCTGGATCATGCGCTTGACCATGCCTCAGCGACGCGTTGGTCGCGAGCCGGTGGTTCTCGGCATCGAGTCGACTTGCGACGAGACCGGCGTCGGCATCGTGCGCGGAACCACACTGTTGGCCAACATCATTTCTTCGAGCATGGATGAGCATGCGCGCTTCGGTGGCGTGGTTCCAGAGATTGCCGCTCGTGCACACCTCGAGGCATTAAAGCCAACCCTTGATAAAGCATTGGCCGAGGCCAACCTGAGCCTCAACGACATCGATGCAATCGCGGTAGCGAACGGTCCCGGCCTCGGAGGGGCCGTGATGGTCGGCGTCGCCGCTGCTAAAGCACTGGCGGTTGCCACCGGCAAGCCGATTTATGCGGTCAACCATCTAGTTGGGCACGTCGGCGTAGATATTCTTGAGCGCGGCCAGGTCGAAACCCCAACTGTTGCGCTGCTGGTTTCGGGCGGCCACACATCGTTGCTGTTGGTTCGTGACCTCTTGGATGATGTTGAGCTGCTCGGTGAAACCATCGACGATGCAGCCGGTGAGGCCTTCGACAAGGTGGCGCGCGTGCTCGGTTTGAAGTATCCGGGTGGGCCTGAAATAGATCGAGCCGCGGCCGGGGGAGACCCGAATGCTATTCGATTCCCACGAGGGCTGACCCAGGCCAAAGACATGGAGAAGCACCGCTACGACTTTTCGTTCTCGGGGCTAAAGACGGCGGTAGCCCGCTGGGTTGAGGTTGCCGAAACCAAGGCTGCGGCTGGCGCCGGTGCAGAGCTGAATGTTGCCGATGTCGCAGCCAGCTTTCGTGAAGCAGTAGCCGATGTTCTCGTGAGTAAGGCGGTCAAGGCTTGCCTCGAACATGGTGTGCCGCGCCTCTTGCTCGGCGGCGGTGTGGTTGCAAATGCAAGGCTTCGCGAACTTGCCACCGAACGCTGCGCCGTGGCCGGTATCGAACTTCGAATTCCAGCCCTAAGCCTCTGCACCGACAACGGCGCAATGATTGCTGCCCTTGGTGCCCAATTGGTTATGGCTGGGCGCAAGCCTTCATCCTTGGCATTCGGCGCCGATTCGACCTTGCCGGTGACAACGGTGCAAACGCTCTAGAAGTCAACATAGAGCCGCCGAATTCTCTGTGTTGGCTCGCAGGTGTCTCCCAGTCGCTTCACAGCATCGACTGCTGAAGTATTCACATGGCAGATAAAAACGAAAAGATCGAAGCCGCTGAAGCTCCAAAGGCAAAGGCCCACTTCGACTTCACCAAGCTCAACACTCTCGCGGTTGTCTCGCTGGCATCCGCAGCAACTGGTTTCGGTGCAGTAGCCGCAATCATTACCGGTCACATCTCGCTGGCCCAACTTAAGAAGTCGCACGAGTCTGGTCGCGGCATGGCCCTAACCGGCATGATTCTCGGCTATGTCGGCATCGGCATCTGGGTTATCGCCGGAATCGGCATGGCAATCGCTCGTGCATTCGTAGGCCAGCACTACGGCGTTGAATTTGGCGGTCACGGTGGCCCAGGCATGCAGGGCGGCTTCGGCGGCGGCATGATGGGTGGCTTTGATGGCCAGCGTGGTGGCGATGACAACGGAATGATGGGTGGCAACTGGGGCCCAATGGCTCCAAACGGAACCGACGCTACCCCTGTTCCAACCCAAACCAACTAATCAAACTTAGCTAGCTCTCGCATCCCCTGAGAGAGCTAGCGAAGGCTGTCGCAAACGAGAACCCGTGTTTATTTCAGGCTCTCGCAAACGAGAACCCTGTGGGCGTCGCCCACTCTGGTAACAATCAGAGTGGCGGCGCCCTTTCCCTTTGGCTGAAGTTCTTTGCGCAGCTGTTCGGGCACGATGTCTGAACCGCGCTTCTTAATCTCTAGGGTGCCGATGCCCTTTTCGCGCAGGTAAGCCTTCAACTTCTTTCGGTCGAAGGTCAGGTTATCGAGCACGCGGTAACCCTTGAGCCAGGGCGAATGCAGCTCTTCGCTAGCGGTTAGGTAGGCGATTTCTGGGCTAAAGATGTGGGCTCCAAGTTGCTCAGCAAGTTGACCCAATAGGTGAGATCGAATCACCGCGTTATCGGGTTCGTATACGAACTGTTCGATTTCACCGAGTGGGGCATCCTGGCGTTCTGTCGAATCACTGGTGATTTCGTGTTTGCCCGCAGCGTCGATTAGAAGTGCCGAGCGTTTGATTCCCGGCCGGGCGAGGGCGCCGAACCACAGGCTCAATTCGACGAGGTCGCCGTTTACCGAAACCCATTGCGCCTCTGCTTCATCTGGGATGCCCTCGTGTGGGTGGCCTGGGCCAAACTTTACGCCGGTGGGCTTTTTGGCCGCGGCGGCCATCACGAAATCGAAGGTCGGCGAGAATGCCATCGGGTCAAACTTGCGCGCTGCGCGCTCGCGGGCTGGGCCGCCGAGTTCGCGCCGGGCTGGGTCAAAGAAGAGCGCATCGAACTGGCTTAGGTCGAGCTCGGTGACGTCGGCCTGCTCGACGGTGGCATTCTCAAACGGAGCAAGGTTATAGGTGGCTATTGCTGCGGTTACCTCGTCGATTTCAAAAGACTTCACCTGGATGTCGAGGCTGGCGAGCGCCAAAGATTCAGCGCCAATGCCGCAGCCGAGATCGGCGACCGACTTTATGTTGGCATCTCGAAAACGACCGGCATGTAGGGCGGCGACCGAAAGACGTGAAGCCTGCTCTAGCCCGGGCTCGGTGAACAACATGCGTTCGGCGAACGGGCCAAACTTGGCGACTCCGCGCTTGCGCAGTTTGGCCTGGGTGAGCACCGCTGCAACCAACAAGGCGTCGTGCCCCTTGGCTCGCAACTGTGAAACCAACTTCACGACGTCGCCCTTATCGGCGTAGGCGGCCGACTTCGCCAGCAGCTCTTGGCCCTCGGGAGAGAGCAGGCGGATAAAGTCTTCGCGGTTCATCCATCAAATCTACCGCGCGAGGAACCTGCCGATAAGTTCGCTAACAGCAATCATCGCGGGTTAGCACTCATCCGGTGCGAGTGCTAATATCGGACTACAGCTCGCTTGCGAGTTACTAACCATCAATAGTTCTTAAGAAGAGGGAATCATGTCGGTTTCAATCAAGCCACTTGAAGATCGCATCGTTGTTTTGCCGGTCGAGGCAGAGCAGGTAACTGCATCAGGTCTAGTTATTCCAGACACCGCTAAAGAGAAGCCACAGGAGGCTGAGGTTATTGCCGTAGGTCCTGGTCGCATCGACGACAAGGGCAACCGCATCCCAGTTGACGTAAACGTTGGCGACAAGGTTATCTTCTCGAAGTATGGCGGCACCGAGCTAAAGTACAACGGTCACGAGTACCTAGTGCTTTCAGCGCGCGACGTTCTAGCGGTAGTAGTTCGCTAAACTCCAAAGCATGATCACTTCAAAAGACCCCGGCTACGGCCGGGGTCTTTTAGTTGGTGTTTCGGCCTACCTCATCTGGGGTAGCTTTCCGCTCATCATCTCGATGCTTGGTTTTGCCTCGCCGTTTGAAATCGTGGTTTGGCGCATCATCTTTGGCTTTCTGGTTGCCGCCGCCCTAATCACCTTCACAAAGGGCTGGGCTGTCATCGCCTCGGTGATTCGTCAACCCAAGCTCATGGTTTGGATTCTCGCCTCGAGTGTTTTCATCTTGATTAACTGGCAGGTTTACGTAATCGCCATTGCGAGCGGCCATGTTGTTGAGAGTGCACTCGGCTACTTCATCAACCCGCTGGTCACCATCCTGCTGGCAGTTGTGTTTCTTCGTGAGCGCCTGCGAAAGTTGCAGTGGGCAGCCGTTGCAATGGGCGCCGTTGCCGTGACAATCTTGACCATCGACTACGGGCGCCTGCCATGGATAGCGCTGAGTCTCGCCGGTTCATTCGGAATCTACGGCCTGGCGAAGAGCAAACTCGGGGGCAAGGTTTCGGCCATCAACAGTTACGCACTCGAATCGGGCATCCTATTGCCGGTAGCCGCCATCCAAGGGTCAATCATCGGTGCGACCTCGCCCGGGTTGCAGTTTGCCCAACACGGGTTTTGGGGTGCGGTCGGCTTGGTGTTCTTCGGAATCATGACCGCAGTGCCGCTAATCATGTTTGGCACCGCGGCCAAGTACTTGCCACTCAGCGTTGTTGGCTTGATGCAGTACATGACGCCGACGATTCAGTTCATCCTGGCGCTTACGGTATTTCACGAGGCGATGCCTCTTGCGAGATGGGTTGGCTTCGTGATGGTTTGGGCGGGTCTGGCCTTTTTAACCACGGATATGCTGCGTCAGGCGCGAAATCGCCCCCGCGGCAAATAACGAAACACAATCTTTACATTCGCGGTACTTTACCGTTTTTGCTTCGAATATAGTTGTAAACAACTACCAAAACCCCGTAATCCGCAATTTGTAGAGCAGAAAACTCGCCATTTCGATGACGATTTTTTACGCTTTACTACGCAGCATTGCGCTCACGGGGAAATGCCTTTTACTCGGCCACGGCTTCAAACTAAACTTGGGGTAGACACTAGGCATGGATCCCCATCCTGGTGCTACATACAAACTAGGAGCTATACATGAGCGCATTCTCAAGCCGCAAGGTTTTGGTTGCCGTAGCCGCAGTTGCAGCTACCGCACTAACCTTCAGCGTTGCGTTGCCAGCGCAGGCAGCCAGCGAAGACAAGACCCTACGCGTTGCAGGAATCATTCCTCTAACCGGTGGTCTTTCATTCCTTTCACCACCAGAAGTTGCTGCAATTCACCTTGCAGTAGACGAAATCAACGCAGCTGGCGGCGTCCTTGGCAACAAGGTACAGCTAACCATTGCTGACTCAGGCGACGGCGACACCCTTCAGATTGCTGACCAGTCAGCAACCAAGGCAATCGCTGGCAAGGCTGACGTTGTTATCGGTGCTGCATCTTCAGGTGTAACCCGTTCAATCATCAACAAGATCACCGGCGCACAGATCGCTGAAATCTCGATGTCAAACACCGCTCCAGACCTTTCAACCTGGAAGGACGGCGGCTACTACTTCCGCACCGCTCCATCTGACCTACTACAGGGCAAGATCATTGCTAACCAGATCCTTCAGGACGGCAGCAAGAACGTTGCTGTAATCTACCAGGACAGCTCATACGGTAAGGGCCTATCAGATGTTGCATCTGGCGTTCTAACCAAGGGCAAGGCATCGGTTACCACCTATGCATTCCCTGAGAACGAGACCAACTTCGCATCGATCGTAGACAAGGCTCTTGCTGCAAAGCCAGACGCAGTTCTACTGATCTCATACGATGAGGCTAAGAAGGCTATCCCAGCTCTAAAGGCAAAGGCGTTTGACGCAAAGAACCTTTACCTAGTTGACGGTAACCTAGCTGACTACAGCAAGGAATCATTCTCGGCTTACCTACAGGGCGCCAAGGGTTCACTTCCTGGTAAGGCAACCGACAAGTCATTCGCTGCAAAGCTAAAGGCTAAGTACAAGGCTGTAACCGGCAAGGAGCTTACTGAGCTTGCTTACGGTGCTGAGACCTACGACGCAGTTATCCTTGCAGCACTTGCAGCTCAGGCTTCAGGTAAGGCAACCGGTGCTGGCATCAAGTCACAGCTAACCAACATCTCGCTAACTGCTGCTGGCAAGGTAAAGGTAACTGGCTTTGCTGCAGGCCTAAAGGCTCTAAAGGCTGGCAAGAAGATCAACTACGACGGTCAGTCAGGCCCAGTTGAGTTCGACAAGAACGGTGACCCTACTGGTGCATTCATCGGTATCTACCGTTACGGCACCGCAGGTACCTACGCAGAGAACCTTGTAAAGGTTGTTGCAGGTAACACTGTTAAGTAATCCTCTCTCTAGCACTCGCTAGAAAGACAAAACCCCCGGTCCTTTTGGATCGGGGGTTTTGCTTTGCTTGGTAACAAGCGAAGCTCGATGTAAACCTGAGAGCCAGCACAAAGAAGAAGCCCCGCAGCAATCGCTACGGGGCTTCTGGGGGCTTTCGCTGGGCTTATAGCTCGGCTAGGTTACCCAAGTAGAGTTCAACCATCTTCGGGTCGTTTAGAAGGTCACGGCCGGTTCCGGTGTGCGCATCCTTGCCCTGGTCGAGCACGTAGGCTCGGTCACAGATTTGGAGGCAGCGACGTGCGTTCTGCTCGACCATGATCACTGTCACGCCGGCCTTGTTGACTTCCTTAACTCGAAGGAAGGCTTCATCCTGGCGAACCGGTGAAAGGCCAGCTGATGGCTCGTCAAGCAGCAAGACTGACGGGTCAATCATCAGTGCACGACCCATGGCAACCATCTGTCGTTCACCACCCGAAAGTGAGCCGGCCTTCTGAGCGCGACGCTTACCTAGGTCAGGGAAGATGTTGGTCACGAAGTCGAAACGCTCATCGAAGCGCTTTGGGGTTTGGAACACGCCCATCTGCAGGTTCTCTTCAATGGTCAAGCTAGGAAAAACGTTGTTGGTCTGTGGCACAAATGCAACGCCCTTAGAAACCAACTTGTTTGCCTTCATGTTGGTGATGTCTTCACCGTTAAGCCAAACCTTGCCTTCACGAACGTTTACCTGGCCAAAGATTGACTTCAGAAGAGTCGACTTTCCGGCTCCGTTAGGGCCGATGATGCCGATTAGTTCACCCTGGTTAGCAACCAATGAACAGTCATTCAAGATGTTGATGCCAGGTAGGTAACCCGCAACTAGATTCTCGGCGTAGACAACTGGAGTTTGAGACATTAGATGCCTTCCTTTGCATCATCGATGTTTACGTCACCTAGGTCGCTGTTAGCGTGAGCGCCAAGGTAGGCATCGATTACGGCTGGGTTCTTCATGACTTCAGCCGGTGGGCCTTCGGCCACAACCTTGCCCTCAGCCATAACGATTACCCAGTCAGAGATGTGACGAACCATGTGCATGTCGTGTTCCACGAACAGCACTGTGGTTCCGCTGTCTTTGAGTCCCTTGATGTGCTCAAGAAGACTCTGAGTAAGAGCAGGGTTCACACCGGCCATTGGCTCATCAAGCATGACTAGCTTCGGGTCGCTCATGAGCGCACGAGCCATCTCGAGCAACTTGCGCTGACCGCCCGAAAGAGCAGCAGCGTAGTCTTCACGCTTTGCATCAAGCTTGAAACGCTTTAGCAGTTCATCAGCCTTGGCGGTGATCTTCTTTTCGTGGCTCTTCCAGAGTGGACGAACAAACGATGCCAAGAAACTTTCGCCCGGATTCTTCTGGTCGCCTAGACGCATGTTGTCTAGAACGGTCAGCAAGCTGAGCGCCTTGGTCAACTGGAAGGTACGGATCATTCCTAGACGAGCCACCTTGTATGAAGGCACGCCAGCCAGGTTGTGACCGTTGAAAACCCATTCACCGGTGTTCGGCTTGTCGAAGCCAGTCAACAGGTTGAACATGGTGGTCTTACCGGCGCCGTTAGGGCCGATCAACGCAGTGATTTGGCCACGAGGAATCTCGAGGTGCTCTACGTTCACAGCGGTGAGACCGCCGAACTGACGAGTTACGTTCTTTGCAACAAGGATTGGATCAACCTTTTTGCAACCTGGTGCTGGTTCGCCAACAGAAATCTGATTAGCCATTGAACTGCAACTCCTTCTTGTTTCCGAAGATGCCCTGAGGGCGGAAGATCACAAGCAACATCAGCACGAGGCCCACGAGTAGGAAGCGAATCTGGCCTACCTGCGCGATGTCTAGGAAAGGCAACCAACCCATGTTCACAAGGCCTTCTAGGATGCCCTGGGTAAACATGAGCAGCGCGAAGAAGGTCATACCTCCGACGATCGGGCCGAGGATAGTCGCCGCGCCACCTAGTAGAAGCACAGTCCAAATCATGAAGGTGAAGTTGGTACCCCAGGTTTGAGGCTGGTTGGTCTGTGATGACATCACGAAGAGCATTCCACCGAGGCTGGCGATTGATCCACCAATTACCAACGACTGAATCTTGTAGGCAAAGACGTTCTTACCTAGCGCACGTGCTGCATCTTCATCTTCACGGATACCCTTCAAAACGCGACCCCATGGGCTGCGAGTTAGAACGAGCATCACAACGGCAGCGATTGCAACGAGTGACCAACCAACGATTCGAATCCAGATTTCCTTCTCAGAGAAGTCAAGTGCTCCGAGCGGGTAGCGACCTTCAGGAATTGGGTTGTAGCTGTAAAAGTCTTCACCGAACTGGCTAAGACCGTTCGCTCCGCCGGTGACCTTGTCATAGGCCGAGGTGGCGAATGCAAAGCGCAATGCCTGGGCGGCTGCAATGGTGACGATGGCGAGGTAGTCGGCACGAAGGCGAAGGGTAGGAATACCGAGCACTACGGCGAACGCGGCTGAACAGATAAGCCCGAAAGCAACCGAGCCCCACATGTTCCAGCCAAAGGTTAGGGTCGCGATTGCATACCCGTAGGCGCCTAGAGCAGCAAAGGCTGCCTGGCCGAAGTTGAGCAAACCGGTGAAACCGAAGTGCATCGCAAGACCCAGTGCACAAAGCACGTAAGCCGCGGTGTAGGCACCGATCAACTCACCGCCAGTGAGGTTGAGAATATTTAGCCAATCCATCGTCTACTCCTTAGCCGATTCTCTGCTTTTTACCGAGAACACCCTGAGGGCGCACGATCAAAATCACGATTAGAACTACAAGTGCAGCGGCGTACTTCAGCTCGTTTGGAATGAACATCGAAGAAACTTCTACGACCATACCGATGATTAGAGCACCTACTGTTGCACCGAGAGCGGTTCCGAGACCACCCAAGGTAACTGCGGCGAACAAAAGAAGAAGGATGTCAAAACCGGTGAGCCAGTTTGCCTGGAACTGAAGACCGTAGAGAACTCCAGCTAGACCGGTCAGAGCAGAGGCAACAATCCAAACGATGCGGATGATGCGCTCTACGTCGATGCCGGTGGCTGCTGCCAGAGAAGGGTTATCGCTTACCGCGCGAGTTGCCTTTCCGATGCGAGTGCGAGTTAGGAACAGCGCAACTCCGGCTAGAACGATTACACAAATAACCAAGCTCACAAGAGCGATGTCGCTGGTGTAAATCGGGCCGAGTTGAACGATGTTTCCGCCACCGCCGATGTCCTTGGTGTCGCCACCAAAGACTAGAAGCAAAACGTAGCGAGCCACGATTGAGAAACCAATCGAAACAATCATCATCTGGTTCAAGCCCATGCGGCGCTTGCGAAGTGGCTTCCAGAGACCTGCATCTTGAGCGAGACCGAATCCGGCTGCAACCACGATCGCGCCGAGCGCTGCCACAAAGATGTTGAGGCCGAGCCCTTGGTAGAAGACCCACATGAAGAGAGCGCCAACGGTAACCATTTCACCGTGAGCGAAGTTGTTGAGGCCGGTGGTACCGAAGATGAGTGAGATACCGATTGCAGCGATGGCTAGTAGAAGGCCGAAGTTAAGGCCAGACCAAACTCGCACCAGTAGCTGATCGCTAAAACTCTGAACCTGAACAGTCGACTTGCCCAGCGAGAACAAGACCGCTGCAAAGTTGGTCTGAGTGAGGTCTGCTTGGCTAACCTCGCCACCCTTGTCAGTCATCGAGACGCCTGCAGGAAGGGTGCTCACATCAAGGGTTACGGTGTAGATGCCCTGCTTCGGAACCTTGATTTCCCATTCGCCGTACTCATTGGTCACTGCCGAAGCCGAAAAGTTGTCGAGAGTCGCGGTGATCTTGACATCCTTGACTTCTTTATCGTCGTTCAGGATTGTGCCGGCAATCGAGTTGGCGTAGGTAGACGGGTCATCAGCGGCATGTGCCGGAACTCCCGCAAAAAGAATGGCAAACAGCATCGCAACTAGCCCAAGGAATACCCCGGCTTTGCGACCCGCTCGAATGTTTAGCTGGCTCAAACCAACCTCCGTATTTATCGCTTGGCACGAAAGTCGCGCCTTTGCAGCATCAACAGATGAGATTACCCCAGATTTGCAATCGATTTTGCGAAATCTTTCATTTTTTACCGCATTGTGATGCGCTCGAAACACTCCTTATCTACCGGTGCGCCGAGAGGGTAGAATTACTAAATGACTGAACACGACCCATTCGGCTTTGTTGGCCTTACTTATGACGACGTCCTGCTCTTGCCAGGCGAATCAGACATCATGCCTTCTGGCGTTAACACCAAGACCAAAATCACCAAGCGCATCGAGATCAACGTTCCTTTGTTGTCTTCAGCCATGGACACCGTAACCGAAGCCCGCATGGCAATCGCTATGGCTCGACAGGGCGGCATCGGCGTTCTGCACCGCAACCTATCGCTCGAGGCACAGGCCAGCGAGGTTGACCTAGTCAAGCGTTCTGAAGCTGGCATGATTACTCACCCGGTTACCACCACCCCGTTTGCCACCATCCAAGAAGTAGATGATCTTTGTGGTCGCTACCGCGTTTCAGGCCTGCCGGTTGTTGACGAGGATGGTCGCCTACTGGGCATCGTGACCAACCGCGACATGCGTTTTGTGCTCGACGTTCAGCGCACCACCACCCTGGTCAAAGACGTCATGACCCAAATGCCTCTAATCACCGCTCCGTACGGAATTAACCCGGATGACGCGATCGCGATTTTCGCTCAGCACCGCATTGAGAAGTTGCCTCTGATTGATGGCAACAACAAGCTCAAGGGTCTGATCACCGTCAAAGACTTCGATAAGTCTGAGAAGTACCCGCTTGCATCAAAGGATGCTAACGGTCGCCTCTTGGTAGCCGCCGCGGTCGGCGTTGGCCAGGATGCCTGGGAGCGTTCAATGGCTTTGGTCGAATCTGGCGTAGACCTTCTTATTGTCGACACCGCTCACGGTCACAACCGTGCAGTGCTCGAAATGATTGCCAAGCTAAAGGCAGAACCTTTCGCCAAGCACGTTGACATCATGGGCGGCAACGTAGCAACCCGCGCCGGCGCTCAGGCGCTTATCGATGCAGGTGCCGACGCAGTCAAGGTCGGTGTTGGCCCGGGTTCAATTTGCACCACTCGCGTGGTTGCCGGTGTCGGTGTGCCTCAGGTCACCGCAGTTTACGAAGCTTCGCTTGCAGGTAAGCCTGCAGGTGTGCCAATCATCGCCGACGGTGGCCTTCAGTACTCTGGCGACATCGCAAAGGCCTTGGTTGCCGGCGCCAACGCGGTAATGCTCGGTTCACTTCTTGCCGGAACCGACGAGGCTCCTGGCGACATCACCTTCGTTGGTGGAAAGCAGTTCAAGACCTATCGCGGAATGGGCTCGCTCGGTGCGATGCAATCTCGTGGCCAGGCCAAGAGCTATTCAAAAGACCGCTACTTCCAGGATGACGTTCTGCGCGAAGACAAGCTTGTGCCAGAAGGCATCGAGGGCCGCGTCGCTTACCGCGGTTCGGTGGCCTCGGTTACTCACCAGCTGATTGGTGGCCTTCGTGCCTCTATGGGCTACGTCGGTGCAGAAAACATCGATGAGTTGCAGAAGCGTGGCAAGTTCGTTCGCATCACCGCGGCTGGCCTAAAAGAGAGCCACCCACATGACATTCAGATGACTGTCGAAGCGCCAAACTACGGAACTCGCTAGAGCGCGAGCAAGGGGACTACAAAATGACTGAAATCGAAATCGGTCGCGGCAAGCGCGGCAATCGCGCCTGGGCATTCGACGACATCGCCATCGTGCCAAGCCGTCGCACCCGCGACCCACAAGATGTTTCAACCGCGTGGAAGATCGATGCCTACAACTTTGAACTACCGGTTCTCGGTGCGCCGATGGACTCGGTGGTTTCACCTGAAACCGCAGTGCAGATCGGAAAGCTAGGCGGCCTTGGTGTTCTAGACCTAGAGGGTCTATGGACTCGCTATGAAGACCCAACCCAGCAGCTTGCCGAGATTGCAAAGCTCGCACCGGCCGAGGCGACTCGTCGCATGCAAGAGATCTATGCAGAGCCAATCAAGGCAGAGCTCATCCGTGACCGCATTGCACAGATTCGCGCGGCTGGCGTTACCGTTGCCGGCGCACTTTCGCCGCAGCGCGCAGCAGAGTTCAGCGACACAGTGATCAAGGCCGGAGTTGACCTATTTGTGATTCGCGGAACCACGGTTTCGGCCGAGCACGTTTCGCGCACTCACGAGCCGCTAAACCTCAAGGAATTCATCTACAAGCTGGATGTTCCGGTAATCGTTGGTGGCGCAGCTACCTACACCGCGGCACTTCACCTAATGCGCACCGGTGCTGCCGGCGTTCTAGTTGGCTTTGGTGGCGGAGCAGCTTCGACCACTCGCAAGGTAGTCGGCATCCACGCACCAATGGCCACCGCAGTGGCTGATGTTGCCGGCGCTCGCCGCGACTACATGGATGAGTCTGGCGGCCGCTACGTTCACGTAATCGCAGACGGTGGCTTGGGCCACTCGGGCGACATCGTCAAGGCAATCTCTTGCGGTGCCGACGCGGTAATGCTTGGTTCGGTTTTGGCTCGCGCAACCGAGGCGCCTGGTCGCGGTTCGCACTGGGGCCAAGAGGCATTCCACGCCGAACTGCCTCGTGGGCACAAGGTTGAGGTTGGCACTTCTGGCACCCTCGAAGAAATCTTGCTCGGCCCATCTTCGGCTGCCGACGGCACCACCAACCTGATGGGGGCACTGCGTCGCGCAATGGCTACGACCGGTTACTCAGACGTCAAGGAGTTCCAGCGCGTA
This sequence comes from Microbacteriaceae bacterium, assembly GCA_947453475.1. Taxonomy (GTDB): domain Bacteria; phylum Actinomycetota; class Actinomycetes; order Actinomycetales; family Microbacteriaceae; genus Rhodoluna. Next base: position 16,072 of record CANGGK010000017.1, on the reverse strand, counting down.
GACGTCGTGGTTGCTCCTTACCACGCATAAAGTTTCACTCGATGTCTAACAAGGCCCCGACCTTCTTCAGGGTGGCAACCCGCCCGAAGTGGATTGGGGCTTTGTTGCTTTCGCTCGCGGTAGCCGCCATATTCGCCGGCCTTGGCCAATGGCAGCTCGACCGCGCATTCACCAAGGATGAACCTAAGACCAACTCTTCAAACTCATCGCTTGCCTTGGTTGAGAAGAAATTGATGCTCGACACTCGGCACGTTTACATCGTCGATGGCCGCTTGCAAAAAGGGGTCACCGGCTATTGGCTGATTGCAAACGCCAAGGATGAAAAGCTAACCAGCACCACACTTGCACTCGGTTGGGCAGAGCGCCTAGCGACCGTCGAACTCCTTCGCACCCAGTTGATGGCGTCTGTACAGGCCGAGGCTTTCCTGCCGGTTTCTGGCTATCCGCTGCCATCTGAAGGGCCGCAATCAGCCGACCCGGTCAAGCAATACATATTGCATTCGGTTTCGCTCGGCCAGCTCATCAACCTCTATTCGCCCGATTCGTCAATTGAGTCGGCGCCCGAGTACTTAGCTCTCTGTGCCTGCGAAGAGCAGACCACTTTCGGCTTGATGACCGGCGATCTGAAACCGATTCAGGTGGCCTATCGCGATGCCGAAAAGATCAACTGGTTGAGCGCTTTTTACTTCTTGGAATGGTCACTATTCGCGGGCTTCGCGGTGTTCCTGTGGTGGCGCTTGGTCAAGGATGAGGTCATTCGCCTGACCGCCGAAGCGGCAACCGACAAAAGGTAAACTAGACCCATGACTTCAACCCCACAAAACGACCAGGTGACCACCATCCGTGGCGTCTTGAAGTACTTCAAGGCAACCTCTTATATCACCGGTATTTTCTTGCTCGTGATCATGGTCTTGTGGGGAATTCGTCTCAGCCTTCACGCCGACTTTTGGTTGGGCGGGCCGTCGGGCTTCATTAGCCTTGCCTATTACTCGCTGGACGAAGCTGGCACCAAAGTTGGCCTGCCAGAATCTGGTCTTGACCTGACCTCGGTTTCACTAATCGTGCACGGATGGCTTTATGTTGCCTACCTATTCGGCGACTTCCGACTCTGGACTCTGATGCGCTGGAGCTTCGGGCGCTTCTTGCTGATTGCCCTCGGTGGCGTTGTGCCACTGCTCTCGTTCTTTACCGAAAACCACTTCGCCAAGGTTGCCGAAGCCGATCTGAAGAAGGTTGTCTAATGACCCAATCTACTAACGCCCGCCCGGTTCTAGTCGTCGACTTCGGCGCGCAGTACGCGCAGCTGATTGCTCGTCGCGTTCGCGAGGCATCGGTCTATTCAGAAATCGTGCACCACAACGTAACCGCTGCTGAGGTTGCTGCCAAAAACCCACTTGCGATCATCCTCTCGGGTGGCCCTTCGTCGGTTTACGACGCAGGCTCACCGCAGCTTGACCCGGCCATCCTTGAATTAGGTGTTCCGGTGCTCGGAATTTGCTACGGTTTCCAGACCCTTGCCAATGCGCTTGGTGGCACCGTAGAGCCAACCGGCATCCGTGAATATGGCGCAACCGCGCTCACCGTTCTTTCGGGTGGCGAGATTCTCGATGGTCAGCCAGACGAGCAGATCTGCTGGATGAGCCACGGCGACCAGGTAACCAAGGCGCCGGCCGGTTTTGAAGTTCTTGCGACCACTCAGATCACTCCGGTTGCTGCGTTCGCTAACCACGAGAAGAAGATCTATGGCGTGCAGTGGCACCCAGAGGTTAAGCACTCAGAGTTTGGCCAGAACGTGCTAACCAACTTCTTGCACAACGCCGCGGGCATCCCGGCCGATTGGAACTCGGGCAACGTCATCGCCGAGCAGGTCGAAAAGATTCGCGCGCAGGTGGGCGACGCTCGAGTAATTTGCGGCCTATCTGGTGGAGTTGACTCTGCAGTTGCCGCCGCGCTAGTGCACAAGGCCGTCGGCGACCAGCTGGTCTGTGTCTTCGTGAACCACGGTTTGCTTCGCCAGGATGAAGCCGAGCAGGTTGAGCGCGACTACGTTGCAGCCACCGGCATTCGCCTGGTTACTGTGAACGTCGAAGAGAAGTTCTTGAACGCCCTTGCAGGTGTGAGCGACCCTGAGACCAAGCGCAAGATCATCGGCCGCGAGTTCATTCGCACCTTCGAAGAAGCTCAGGCTGCACTCTACGAAGAGTCGAAGGCCGACAACCGCCCAATCAAGTTTTTGGTTCAGGGTACCCTTTACCCTGACGTGGTCGAATCTGGTGGTGGCGCAACCGCCGGCATCAAGAGCCACCACAACGTCGGTGGTTTGCCTGACGACATCGAGTTCGAACTGGTCGAGCCACTTCGCACCCTCTTCAAGGATGAGGTTCGAGCCATCGGTGCAGAGCTTGGTCTGCCGGCCGAGATCGTTCAGCGCCAGCCTTTCCCTGGCCCTGGCCTAGGCATCCGCATCGTCGGTGAAATCACCAAGGAGCGTCTAGACCTGCTTCGCAAGGCAGACGCAATCGTTCGTGCCGAGCTAACCGCCGCCGGTCTTGATGCAGAGATCTGGCAGTGCCCGGTCGTTCTTCTGGCTGATGTGCGTTCGGTTGGTGTGCAGGGCGACGGCCGCACCTACGGCCACCCGATTGTGCTTCGCCCGGTTTCATCCGAGGATGCCATGACCGCCGACTGGACCCGCGTGCCTTACGAGGTGCTCGCCAAGATTTCGAACCGCATCACCAACGAGGTCGACGGTGTCAACCGAGTCGTTCTCGATGTCACCTCCAAGCCACCTGGCACCATCGAGTGGGAATAGTCGCCCGTGATTAATCTTGACCATAAGCGTCCCCTTGTCTTTGGGCATCGGGGCGCTTCTGGCTATCGCCCCGAAAACACCCTAGAGGCATTCGCGCTCGCTTTTGAGTTGGGCGCTGACGCGATCGAGTGCGACCTATTACCTACCAAGGATGGCGAGCTAATCATTCGCCATGACAACTATTTGTCGACCACCACCGATGTCGCTTCGCGATCAGAGTTTGCTCACCTGAAGCGCATGGGAACCGTTGGTTGGCAAGAAGAACGCGAAGACTGGTTTTGTGAAGACTTCACCCTTGCCGAACTAAAGGCCTTGCGTGCCGTCGAGCGTTTGCCAGAGTTGCGCCCGGGCAGTGCCAAGTTTGACGGTCAATTTCAGCTGCCATCCGTAGATGATCTTTTGATGGCCGAATTCTCTGCCGGCAAGCACCTGATTCTCGAAGTGAAGCACGGCGACTATTTTGCCGCCAAGGGTGTGCCGGTTGCTGCCATCCTGGCCCGTAAATTGACCGAACTCGATTGGCGTTCGCTTGGCATTTCGCTGACCATCGAGGCGTTCCAGTTCAAGGTTCTCGAGCAGCTGCAAAGGGTTTGTGGGCCGGTCGGTGACTATGTCTACCTGGTTGATACCTGGAGCGACCCAGACCTGAACGCCAAGGCCGCCGAGGTTTTTGACGGAATCAGCTTCAACTGCGAATTGGTTTGGGGGAGTGACCTCGTTGAGGTTGCCCAAGCCCGCGGGCTGAGCGTTTTCATCTGGACCGCTCGCGCCGAAGAGGCCGAAAACACCATCGAAGAGCACTATGCGAGGTTCATTCTGAGTGGCGCAGACGGCATCTTCGCCGATCAACCCGACCTGCTAGCGGCATGCGTCCGCGACATGTCTTAGGGCTGTCCTAGGATTACTTGGTTATGTCAGAACTAGACCTTTTTGCCCACCTGCCGAATGTCGGCGGCGCTAATGCCGACGCACTAGTCGAAGGCCTTAACCCGCAGCAGCGGGCCGCTGTTGAATACCGTGGCAAGGCTCTGTTGATTGTGGCCGGTGCCGGCTCTGGCAAAACCCGCGTGCTTACCCACCGAATCGCACACCTGTTGGCCAAGAAAGAAGCCTGGCCTTCACAAATTTTGGCAATCACCTTCACCAATAAGGCAGCTGCCGAAATGCGTGAGCGTGTTCGCCACCTGCTCGGTGAGAGCGCCGATGGTATGTGGATCAAGACCTTCCACTCTGCATGTGTTGCCATTCTTCGCCGCGAGAGCGAGCGCCTAGGGCACAACTCAAACTTCACCATCTATGACTCTGGCGACAGTCGCGCAATCTTGAAGCGTCTGATCAAAGACATGGGTGCCGATATTCACAAGTTGACGCCGGCCGGTGTTGCAGCTGCGATTTCGAATGCCAAGAATGAGCTTGCCGACGCAGAGTCCTACGCCCGCAACGTCGACCAGGCCGACCCGGTTGCTCGCATGATTTCAGAAATCTTTTCGCGCTACCAGGGTGAGCTTCGACGCAACAACGCTTTCGACTTCGATGACCTCATCGGCGAAACCGTCCACCTGTTTCGCGCCTTCCCAGATGTCTTGGCGCAGTACCAGCACAAGTTCAAGCACATCTTGGTTGATGAGTATCAAGACACGAACCACGCCCAGTATGCGTTGGTGCGCGAGCTCGCCCAGACCGCTTCGCTAACCGTGGTTGGTGACTCAGACCAGTCGATCTATGCCTTCCGCGGTGCCGACATTCGCAACATCAGCGAGTTTGAAAAAGATTTTGTTGGCGCAAAGACCATCCTGCTTGAACAGAACTATCGCTCGAGCCAGAACATTCTTTCGGCCGCCAACGCCGTAATTTCGAACAACTTCGATCGCCCGAATAAAAACCTATGGACCGACTCTGGCAATGGAGATGCAATTGTCGGCTTCACCGGGTACTCGGCACACGACGAAGCGCAGTTCATCGCTGACGAAATCAACAAGATGCACAACGAGGGCATGAACTATCGCGACATTGCCGTGATGTATCGAACCAACTCGCAAACTCGTGCACTCGAAGAAATTTTCATCCGTGCCGCACTGCCTTACCGCGTTGTCGGTGGCACCAAGTTCTACGAACGAGCCGAAATCAAGGATGCCTTCGGCTACCTGGTTGCCGTGAACAACGAGTTAGACGACCTGGCCACCCGCCGCATCTTGAACGTTCCAAAGCGGGGCATCGGTGACGCATCTGAAACCCAGTTGGCAAACTATGCCGAGCGCAACGGGCTATCGATGCGCCAGGTCTTGGCTCACGTTGGCGAGCTCGGCTTTGGCCCGAAAATCACCGGTGCCATCACTCAGCTGAGCGACCTGCTCATCGAACTTGAGGCCATGGCCCGCGCCGAACCGGTAGATGTTGTGCTTCGAGCAGTGCTCGAGCGCACCGGGCTGATCGAAAGCCTGCGCACCAGCCGTGACCCGCAAGACGAAGCCCGCGTCGAGAACCTCGAGGAACTCGTATCGGTTGCTCGCGAATTCCAGCGCAACAACCCAGAGGGTCGCCTGCCAGACTTCTTGAACGAAGTTGCCTTGGTTGCCGCCGCCGATGAAATCGACGACGAATCGGGTACCGTCTCGCTAATGACCCTGCACACCGCTAAGGGCCTAGAGTATGACGCAGTCTTCCTGAGTGGGCTAGAAGAATCGCTACTACCTCACCGAATGTCTTTCATTACTCCGGGTGGCTTGAACGAAGAGCGACGCCTGTTCTATGTGGGCATTACTCGTGCTCGCAAAAAGCTTCACCTCAGCCTCGCGATGACTCGCACCACCTATGGCGAGTCAGACGCCTCGACGCCGAGCCGTTTCTTGAGTGAGATTCCGACCAACCTGATCGAGTGGCGTGAGTCTGGAGCCACCCGAGCCATGGCGAGCTCGCGCTATCGCTCATCGATTGCCGATGACCAGGGTTATGGGCGTTCATCAGCCGATTACGGTTCTCCAGAGTCTGGTTCGGGATACGGCGGCACTCCATCGGCCAAGCCAAAGACCGAGTGGAAGGGCGCAATTTCATCGGTGCGCAACAACGAGGGTCTGCAGTTAGCCGTGGGTCAATTTGTGATGCACGCTGACTTCGGCAAGGGCAAGGTTGTCACCGTTGCCGGCGAAGGAAATCGCCAAACCGCCGAGATTCACTTTGGCAGCATCGGGGTAAAGAAGCTGCTGGTCAAGGTGGCGCCAATCACCGTTGTCGAAGACTAAATAAAACCAGTCATTTACCCTCGTTTCTGGGCAAATGAGGTCGTTCTCAAGGCGTAGACTTTAACGGTTGCCCACTCCAATATGAACGGAAATCACAGTGGATTTATTTGAGTACCAAGCGCGCGACATGTTCGAAGCGCATGGAGTTCCAGTACTACAGGGTCTAATCGCAGACACCCCAGAAGAAGTAGAAGCAGCAGCCGCCAAAATCGGTGGCGTAGTTGTCGTAAAGGCACAGGTCAAGGCCGGTGGCCGCGGCAAGGCCGGTGGTGTCAAGGTTGCCAAGTCTCCAGCCGAAGCGAAGGAGCTTTCGGAGAAGATCTTCGGTCTAAACATCAAGGACCACATCGTAAAGCGCGTGATGGTTGCACAGGGTGCGTCTATCGCCAAGGAGTTCTACTTCTCGGTTCTGCTTGACCGATCAAACCGCACATTCCTTTCGCTTTGCAGCGTTGAGGGCGGTATGGAGATCGAGCAGCTAGCCGAAGAGCGCCCAGAGGCTCTAGCCAAGGTTGCAGTTTCAGCAACCAAGGGAATCGATCTAGCCGAAGCATTGAGCATTGCCAAGCAGGGTGGTTTCGATGACGAGACCGCAGCAAAGGTTGCTCCAGTATTCGTGAAACTATACGACGTTTTCGTAAAAGAAGACGCGACTCTAGTTGAGGTAAACCCTCTAGTTCTAACCAACGACGGCGAAATCATCGCCCTAGATGGCAAGGTTTCGCTAGACGACAACGCAGAGTTCCGTCACGAGCGCGAGACCATGGAGCGCGACCAGCTTGACCCACTTGAGGCTAAGGCCAAGGCCATGGACCTCAACTACGTGAAGCTTGATGGCGAGGTCGGAATCATCGGTAACGGTGCCGGTCTAGTTATGTCGACCCTAGACGTGGTTGCATACGCCGGTGAGAAGCACGGTGGCGTAAAGCCAGCTAACTTCCTTGACATCGGTGGTGGCGCTTCAGCAGAGGTCATGGCCGCTGGTCTAGACGTCATCTTGAACGACCCTCAGGTCAAGAGCGTATTCGTAAACGTATTCGGTGGAATCACCGCCTGTGACGCTGTTGCAAACGGCATCGTGGGTGCGTTGAAGACCCTTGGCGACTCAGCTACCAAGCCTTTGGTTGTTCGCCTCGACGGTAACAACGTTCTTGAGGGCCGTTACATCCTTGAGCAGGCTGCTCACCCGCTAGTGACCGTTGTCGACACCATGGATGAAGCTGCTGACAAGGCAGCCGAGCTAGCTAACCGCTAAGCCCGAGAGAAGGAATAAGAAATGGCTATTTTTCTAGACGAGAACTCTCGAATCATCGTTCAGGGTATGACCGGTGCCGAGGGCATGAAGCACACCCGTCGCATGCTACTTGGCGGCTCAAACATCGTTGGCGGCGTGAACCCACGCAAGGCTGGCGAAGTTGTTGACGTTGAGGGCAAGGAGCTTCCGGTTTTCGGAACCGTTGCCGAGGCAATGAAGGCTACCGGCGCAAACGTTTCAGTGATCTTCGTTCCACCAGCCTTTGCAAAGGCCGCAATGATTGAGGCAATCGACGCCGAGATTCCACTGGCTGTTGCAATCACCGAAGGCATCCCGGTGCACGACTCTGCAGTGGCTTGGGCCTACAACGTTGAGAAGGGTCTAAAGACTCGCCTCATCGGCCCAAACTGCCCTGGCATCATCAGCCCGGGAAAGTCGAACGCGGGAATTACTCCATCAGACATCTGTGGCGCTGGCCCAATCGGCCTAGTCTCTAAGTCGGGCACGCTGACCTACCAGATGATGTTCGAACTTCGTGACATCGGTATGTCAACCGCCATCGGAATCGGTGGCGACCCTGTAATCGGCACCACTCACATCGATGCACTTGCTGCATTCGAGGCTGACCCAGAGACCAAGGCAATCGTTCTTATTGGTGAGATTGGTGGCGACTCTGAAGAGAAGGCCGCTGCTTACATCAAGGCAAACGTAACCAAGCCGGTTGTTGCTTATGTTGCGGGCTTCACCGCACCTGAGGGTAAGACCATGGGTCACGCGGGTGCAATCGTTTCTGGCTCGGCGGGCACCGCACAGGCCAAGAAGGAAGCATTCGAGGCAGCTGGCGTGAAGGTTGGAAAGACTCCTAGCGAGACTGCCGCCCTAATGCGTGAGGTTTACAAGAACCTCTAAAACGGGTTTTTGAGGGGGAACCTCGTTTTGAATCGCCGCCAAACATTTCTAATGGCCGCCTTTGAGGCTGTCATGGTTGCCGCCATCGGAGTGGGCATTTTGCTCGCTCCGATGACGGTAATTTGGCTGGTCGAAAACGACCCAACCATCGATTGGTTCGTAGCCTTTCGCACTTCTGCCGATATTTGGATGTTGGCCCAGGGTGCACACCTCATGGTTCCCGCTGGAGCACTTGGCAGCTCGCAGGTTCCGGCCTTTGTGGTCACGCTTCTACCGCTCGGCTTCTCGGCACTACTTGCCTATTTGAGCTTTCGCCTCGGCCGACGCATGTCAACTGCCGCCGAACTTTGGCCGGGATGGCTCGGTGCAGTTCTTGCATACGGGGCAATCTCCCTCGGTTTGAGTACGGCAGCATTTTCGCCTGAGGTTTATCCGGTTGCCTGGCAGGGAACCATGTTTCCGCCGCTCTTCCTCTTTGCGTTTATGGCCGTCGGTTCACTCACCGGCCCGCTTCGCAACGGCGAAGAATCAAGAGAGCGCGCGTCGCTAACTGTTTGGCTAGAGTCCAAGTGGAACAACCTAGGTTGGGCCATCCGTGCACTAGCGGTTCCGGCACTTCGCGGCGGCACAGCAATCGTCGTAATGCTAACCGCACTTTCGGCGCTTTCAATTTCGATCTTGCTCGCGGTGAACTGGATTACCGTAACCCGCCTATATGAGTCGCTGCACGTGAGTGTTCTCGGTGGTTCGACGGTGACAATCGGTGAGCTCGCCCTGCTACCTAACCTGGTTATCTACGGTGCAGCCTGGTTCACCGGGCTTGGTTTTTCAATTGGCACCGGCAGTTCAATTAGCCCGCTTGGTTCGGCCGTTGGCCCAATGCCTGGCATTCCGTTTCTCGGTGCCATTCCAGCTGGCCAGATTGGTTTTGGGTTAGCGGCCGTTGCTGTTCCTTTGGTAGCGGCCTTCGTCGCGACACTGGCAATCAAAAAGCACGCCGACGAAATTCGATTTGAGTTTGCCTCTGCTTGGTCGGCGGCAATCAGCCTAGGACTTTCGGTCGGCTTGGTCGCCGCCCTTGAAATGGGGGTCCTGGCTGCAATCGCCTCTGGTTCCGCTGGCCCGGGAAGACTCGAAACAATCGGCGTGAACCCATTCGTGGTAGCCGCAGTTGTCTTTATCGAGACCTCCGCCGTGTCTATCCTGGCGGCCTTCTTCAGCGCTCGACCAGATCGCGCAGACCATCCGCTGCTAAATAATCGGTAGTCTCCAAAGCCCAGGCATCGCGAAGGCTAAACTAGAGGCATGCTGTCAGTTGTCGCCCTAATTTCAGGTTCAGGTTCGAACCTGCGCGCGCTTCTTGAAGCAGCAAGCAACCCGCTTAATGGTTTCAAGATTATTGCCGTTGGTGCCGATAACCCGGCCGATGGCCTTGCCCACGCAGAGCTGTTCGGTGTTCCAACATTTGTGGTTACCCCGGGTGCCTTTGAAAACCGCGAGAAGTGGGCAGAGGTGCTTTATGACAACGTCATGCACTTCAACCCAGACCTAGTTGTGCTCGCCGGTTTCATGAAGATTTTGCCAGCCAGTTTCGTTGGGGCGCTTAGCCCAAACCTAATCAACACCCACCCATCTTTGCTGCCAGCATTCCCTGGCGCTCACGCGGTTCGCGACGCCCTCGCGGCGGGCGCAAAAGTGACCGGCGTGACCATCCACGTTGTCGACGAAGGTGTCGATACCGGGCCTCACATCGCTCAGCGCGAAGTCGAGGTCTTAAGCGACGATAACGAGTACGACCTGCACGAACGCATCAAATCTGTTGAGCGTGAGCTGTTGGTTGACACCGTCAAGAAGATCGCCGCGAAGACCATTACCCTGGCCTAGGCCATAAGCAGATAGGCGCCCAGCGTCGATCGAGTCTCACCTTCGAAAGGCACCACCATGGCAGCGCACAACGACCACCAACCAGCCGATTACCGTCACCGCGACCGCGTCATTGTTCGCCGCGCTCTCATCTCAGTTTCTGACAAGACCGGCGTAGTTGAGTTCGCCCGTGAACTAGCCAACGAAGGCGTAGACATCATTTCAACCGGAGGAACCTACGCCGCTCTTAGCGCAGCGGGAATTCCGGTAACCGAGGTATCTGAAATTACCGGCTTCCCTGAAACCTTGGATGGCCGCGTAAAGACCCTGCACCCAACTATCCATGCCGGTCTTCTAGCCGACATGCGCTTGATTGCCCACGAGAGCCAGCTTGATGCTCTCGGCGTCTTGCCTTTCGAGCTCGTTGTGGTCAACCTTTACCCGTTCGTGCAGACCGTTCAGTCGGGCGCCAAGGGTGATGCAGTGGTTGAACAGATTGACATCGGCGGCCCAGCCATGGTTCGCGCTTCGGCAAAAAACCACGCCAACGTAGCCATCGTGGTTGACCCGGGCAAGTATGGTGAAATCGCCGCCGCGGTGAAGCAGGGTGGAACCACCCTCGCTCAGCGTCGCGAACTTGCCTATGCAGCCTTTTCGCACACCGCTCGATACGACGCCGCTGTGTCATCGTGGTTCGCAGCCGAGCTTGAGGGCGACTGGAAGAAAGCCGCCGGTGTGAAGGGTGAGTCAGAGAACTCGAACCCAGGTTTCGCGCCGACCGTAGAGATCAAGGCTCAACTCGGCAATGTGCTTCGCTACGGCGAAAACTCGCACCAGGCCGCAGCCATTTATCGCACCAGCGGTGAAGGTTCTGTTGCCGGCATTGCCCAGGCTCGCCAGTATGGCGGCAAAGAGATGTCTTATAACAACTATGTTGACGCCGATGCGGCCCTTCGTGCCGCCTACGACTTCACCGAGCCAGCGGTGGCAATCATCAAGCACGCAAACCCTTGCGGTATTGCGATTGGTGACCCGGCTGCCCCGGATGTAATCGCCGACGCTCACGCCAAGGCTCACATGTGTGACTCGACCTCGGCTTTCGGTGGAGTAATTGCCTCGAACCGAATTGTCACGGTAACCATGGCCAAACAGGTGGCCAGCATCTTCACCGAGGTGATCATTGCACCCGGCTACGAAATTGAAGCTCTCGGCATTTTGCTAGAGAGGAAGAACCTTCGCGTTCTAGAGCTGCCTGCTAACTACTCGCGTGAAGAGTTTGAAATCAAGCAGATCTCGGGCGGAATCTTGGTTCAACAGCCAGACGAATTTAGCAAGTTCAACTCACAGGGCTGGAAGCTGGTCACCGGCAAGAAGGCAGACGCAGCTACCATGGCAGACCTCGAGTTTGCTTGGCGCGCCTGCCGCGCGGTGAAGTCAAACGGCATCTTGCTTGCTCGCGAAGGTGCTTCGGTTGGTGTTGGAATGGGTCAGGTTAACCGAGTCGACTCTTGCAAGCTTGCCGTTTCGCGTGCCGAGTCTCGTTCAAACGGTGCGGTTGCCGCCTCAGACGCGTTCTTCCCATTCGCTGACGGCCTTCAGATTCTGATTGACGGCGGTGTAAAGGCTGTGGTTCAGCCTGGTGGTTCGGTTCGCGACGAAGAAGTGATCGCTGCTGCCGAAGCGGCTGGCATCACCATGTACTTCACAGGCGAGCGTCACTTCTTTCACTAAGTGAAGAAAGCGGCTCGAAGCCACGCCGGTTGAAGGGCAACTCGTGTTAGCCTCGAATCTCGCCTGAATGGAATAACTTTCTAGCGCGCGGGATTGGGCTTAACGATGAGCAAGCAAGGGACTATAGCAACGTTGTTGCGTATTTTCCCATACGCGAAAAGCGCACTTCCTCGAGTAGTTCTCGGCACTATTGCCGCAATTGCGGCACACATGTTTGCCCTATCGATTCCCCAGCTGCTTCGCGACTTGGTTAATTCGCTCAAAGACAACGGAACAGCGGCGACGCTGGTTCCCGCAGTTCTGGCCGTCTTGGCGCTTGGGCTTCTCGAGGGAACCTCGGTGCTGCTTCGACGCTGGTTGGTGCTCACCCCGGGAACTCACGTTGAGGCCGGCCTTCGAGCCAAGATCTATTCAAAGCTTCAAGACCTTCCAGTGAGTTTTCACGATAAGTGGCCAAGCGGGCAGTTGCTCAGCCGAGCCCAAGGTGACTTGAGCCTTATTCGCCGCTGGTTGTCCTTTGGCCTGGTTCTGTTTGTGGCTAACGGCTTGACCATCATCGTGGGGCTTGCCATTCTGTTCACTTTCCACTGGATTCTCGGGCTAATCTTTTTCGTTTGCTCTGTACCAATCTGGATTAAGGGCTTTCAGTTCGAACGCGACTATCACTCGGTGGCACGCCTTAGCCAAGACCAAGCCGGTGACTTGGCAACCTCGGTTGAAGAGTCGGTGCACGGCATCCGTGTTTTGAAAGCATTTGGTCGCGGAGACCACATCGCTGGCAAGTTTGCCGCCGAAGCAGACACCCTGCGCGGCACCGAGATTAAGAAAGCCGGTCTGATTGCTGGCATCTGGATCTACCTGATTCTTGCCCCTGAATTTGCGGTCGGCCTTTCGTTGCTTGCCGGTGTCTGGCTGGTTTCAACCGGTCAACTGACCGTAGGTGGTCTGGTTGCCTTCTTGGCCACGACCACTGCGCTTCGCTGGCCAACCGAATCGGTGGGCTTCTTGCTTTCGATGACTCTCGATGCCAAGACTGCCATCCAACGATTCTTTGAAGTGATTGATGCACCGGTTGATATTGCCGACCCAGAGCACCCGAAGACGATTAGCGAACCAGCTGGGCGCCTCGAATTCAAGGACGTGCACTTCCGTTATCCAGACGCGCCAGAGTCGCAGGCCGATTTACTAAACGGTGTTGACCTGGTGCTCGAGCCTGGTGAATCGGTTGCACTAATCGGCATCACCGGTTGCGGAAAAACCAGCCTCACCGCGCTCACCACTCGTCTCTACGACGTAACCGGTGGGCAGGTCTTGCTCGATGGCATCGATGTTCGCGACCTAACCCGAGAAGAACTGCGCCGTCACATTGCGATGGCATTCGAAGACGCCACCTTGTTCTCGGCAAGCGTTCGCGACAACGTATTACTTGGCCGCCCGGATGCATCTGAAGCCGACTTGAAACAGGCTCTCGACATTGCTCAAGCAAGCTTTGTTTATGATCTGCCGGATGGGCTTGACACCAAGATCGGCGAAGAGGGAATGAGCCTCTCTGGCGGTCAACGCCAGCGTCTTGCCCTGGCTCGAGCAGTGGCCGCAAAGCCAGCCATCCTGGTTCTCGATGACCCGCTTTCGGCACTCGACGTTGACACTGAAGCGCTGGTCGAAGAGGCGCTGCGAAGCGTTTTGACCACCACGACCGCCCTAATCGTGGCTCACCGACCTTCCACCGTGCAGCTAGCCGACCGCGTGGCCCTAATGCAAGATGGCCGAATCACCGCGGTTGGAAAGCACAGTGACCTTTTGGCTACAAACGAGCATTACCGCTATGTAATCTCGAGCCTCGATGCAGTTGGCGAGGTGATTTCATGAGCATGCAAGGTGTAACCGATGAAGATCGCATCGAACTGAACAAGGATGAATCCACGGCGCTCAAACTGCGTTCGCGCAAGCTTCTGTTTTCGCTTATTCGCCCGGTTCGCACGCGCCTATTGGTGAGCTTCACGCTCGTGCTATTCAGCCAGGCCTTCCGTGCCGTTGGGCCAGCGCTAATCGCATTTGGAATCGATAAGGCTCTGCCGCAGGCCATACACAGCGAGATGACTCCGCTGTTTCTCGTGGTCGGCGGTTACCTATTTGCAGCGCTTGCTACCGCTTCGCTCACCTATAGCTTCTTGAAGTTTGCCGCTCGCACCAATCAGAACGTGTTGTTTGACCTTCGTCAGCGTTTGTTCGTTCACGCGCAACGTTTGAGCCTCGAGTTTCATGAAACCTATACCTCGGGCCGAGTGATTGCTCGCCAGACCAGCGACCTCGACGCCATCAAGGAACTTCTAGACACCGGCGGCAGCGAGATGATTGCCGGCGCGCTCTATATGATTTTCACCGGTGCTGCTCTTGTCATCCTTGACCCTGGAAGCTTCGGCATCCTTTTGGTTAGTTTCATTCCGCTTTGGTTCTTGACCCGTTGGTTCCAGAAGAACACCAAGTTGCGTTACCGCCAAACCCGCGTGGCCTCTGCTCGTTTGATTGTGAAGTTTGTCGAGACCATGACCGGCATCCGTGCCGTGAAGTCGTTCCGCAAAGACAAGTCAAACGAGGTTGAATACGCTCAGCTGACCGAAGACTACCGTTCGGTAAACGCAAAGGTCATCCAACTCTTCGGAATCTATGACCCGGGTTTGACCATGATCGGCACCGTGACCGTCTCGTTCATCCTTCTCTTCGGTGGCTTCCGAGTTATCGACGGCTCACTCGGCATCGGCATCTTGACCGCGGCGATTCTCTATGCCCGTCGGTTCTATGACCCGATGGAAGGTATGGCCATGTTCTACAACGCCTACCAGTCGGCCGAGTCGGCCCTTGAGAAGATTTCTGGTGTGCTCGAAGAAGCAGAGTCGGTTCCTGAGCCCGAGCACGCAACCAAGCTTGATGCGCCAAAGGGTCACCTGAATTTCAAGGATGTTGAGTTTCACTACTCAAATGGCAAGACGATTTTGCCCGGTTTCAACCTCGACATTCCGGCCGGTCAGACCATCGCGCTGGTTGGCACCACCGGTGCGGGCAAATCGACTTTGGCCAAGCTTGTTTCGCGTCTCTATGACCCAAGCGCCGGGCAGCTGACGCTAGACGACATTGACCTGCGTTCGCTAAGCAACCTAGACCTGCGTCGAGCAATCGTGATGGTTACCCAGGAGGCTTACCTGTTCTCTGGTTCGGTAGCCGAAAACATCTCGCTCGGCAAGCCAGATGCCACCTCGGCTGAGATTCAGGCTGCGGCAAAGGCGGTTGGTGTTCACGAATTCATCATGAGCATGCCCGACGGCTATGACACCGACGTAAATAAGCGCGGCGGTCGTGTTTCGGCGGGGCAGCGACAGTTGATTTCGTTTGCACGTGCATTTATCGCCGACCCGGCGGTCTTGATCTTGGATGAAGCTACCGCCTCACTCGATATTCCGAGCGAGCGTTTGGTTCAGCAGGGTCTGCAAACCCTGTTGAAGGGCCGCACCTCGATCATCATCGCCCACCGTCTTTCCACCGTGTCGATTGCAGACCGCGTTCTGGTTATGGAGCACGGTGAAATCATCGAGGATGACAGCCCGGCCGCGCTTATTGCAGGCACCGGCAAGTTCTCACGCATGCACGCCGCCTGGCGTGCATCGCTTGTGTAACGAGTTACTTGAGTTTGCTGGCGGCGCTAATTGCGACTGCCGACCATGGAGCCACAGACAGGGTGACCATTCCGGTCTTAGCAACCACAACCCTGGCGCTTGCCGCACAGGCAACCTTCGCACCTTGGCGGCCGGTAACCGCAACGTTGCAGTAGGTTCCGGCAGGCAGGGTGGTCTTGACCGCCTTTGCAAACTTGGTTGGGCCGGTATTGAACAATACGAAGCCGGCAGTGCCTCGGCTGAAACCGTAAGCATTGCCCTTGTTGTAAAAGGCTTGGGTCGGCGCGTCGGCAACGGTGTCGCGCCACTGAATCATGCCGGTAATGCCTGCCCAGCGGTGATCACAAACGAATTGGCCGTCTGCAGGGCTCTTAGCCGATGCGCTTGATGTCTTTGGGCAAACGGCATCCTTGGTTTTGCCGCCAGAAGCACCGGCAGGCCCGGCGTCGCGGTCGCTGAATGCATAGCCCGAGTAAACCATCGGTTTTCCGTAAGGGATTGCCAGCATGAACATGTTTGCCAGCTCGAACTTTTTGCCACTGTTGTAGCTAAGGGTGCTGCCATCGCGTTCGGTGTCGTGGTTTGTAACCAT
>CANGGK010000016.1 GCA_947453475.1 Microbacteriaceae bacterium | reverse complement strand
GCTTCGACAAAGTGCCTGCCGGAGGCATCCATGAGGTGCACGCCCTTGACCTCGCCGTTCACGACTTCAAAGTCGACCACAAAGGTGTGCTCGTGAATCTCGGTTGCGGTGGCTCGCAAGGTTTCGACTAAGGCACGACTGATGTCAGCGCCGGTAGTGTCTCCACCGGCGTGCAAAATTCTTGCATGTGAGTGGGCTGCTTCCATGCCGAGTGCAAAAGCGGCACCCTGCTTGTCAAAGTCGACGCCAAAGCGAACCAGGTCGTTGATGCGCTGCGGTCCCTCGGCGCAAAGCACTTCGACAGCTGGTTCATAGCAATAGTCAGCGCCTGCAGAAAGGGTATCGGCCACGTGCTCGGCAATTGAATCGTCATCTGCAACTACTGCGGCAATGCCACCCTGGGCATAGTGGGTGTTGCTCTCCGACAGGGTCGACTTGGTAACCAAGACAACCTCGTGAGTGCGACTACCTTCGACGGCCGCGATGAGGCCGGCGATGCCGCTGCCGATAACTACAAGTTTCTTCATGGTTTTGCCTAGAGAGGCTTCGCCGCCAACATGCGCTCGAGTGCAATGCGAGCATCGGCGGCTACTGTTTCATCAACCACAATTTGGTTCACGGTGTCTCCGGCAACCAAGCTCTCTAGAACCCAGGCGAGGTATCCAGGGTGAATTCGGTACATGGTCGAACAAGGGCAAACCACCGGGTCAAGGCAGAAGATGTTGTGCTGTGGGTACTGTGCGGCCAAGCGCTGCACCATGTTGATTTCGGTGCCGATGGCAAAGGTAGTTGGTTCGGTTGCTGCAGCAACGGCCTTGCGAATGTAGTCGGTAGAACCATACTCATCCGAGGCGTCAACAACCGCCATTGGAGACTCTGGGTGAACGATTACGCGAACGCCAGGGAACTCGGCACGGGCCTTGTCGATCTGCGCAACGGTGAAGCGCTTGTGCACCGAGCAGAAGCCGTTCCAGAGGATGACCTTGGCGTCGTTGAGTTGATCGGCGGTGTTGCCACCGAGTTCTTTGCGACCGTGCCACAGCGGCATCTGGTCAACGCTGATGCCCATTGCCTTGGCGGTGTTTCGGCCGAGGTGCTGGTCGGGGAAGAACAGCACGCGCTGCCCACGCTCGAATGCCCACTTCAAAACCACTTCGGCGTTTGAAGAGGTGCAGACGATGCCGCCATTGCGACCACAGAAGGCTTTCAGGGCTGCCGAAGAATTCATGTAGGTCACCGGGATGACCGGCACGCGACCATCGGCATCGGCTTCGGTTCCGTAAAGCTCCATTAGCTGTTCCCAGCAGTCTTCCACCGAATCGGCATCGGCCATGTCGGCCATCGAGCAACCGGCAGCCAGGTTCGGCAAGATCACCTTTTGGTCGGCGTTCGACAGAATGTCGGCGGTCTCAGCCATGAAGTGCACACCACAAAAAACGATGTGCTCGGCCTCTGGTCGACCCTTGGCGGCAACGGCAAGCTGGAATGAGTCGCCTAGGTAGTCGGCGTGCTGAACAATCTCTTCGCGCTGATAAAAGTGCCCAAGGATGACCACCTTGTCGCCAAGAGCTGCCTTGGCTGCAACGATTCGCGCGTGCAGTTCATCCTGGCTCGCGGTCTTGTATTCATCAGGTAGCACACCTTGACGTGGGGCATCGGCCGGGATGACGTCTTCACTAGAAGAGCCAGGGCCATAGGCAGCCGGCCCGCCGTCGAACTCCCACGGGCCTTTCGCGAGTGAGGTGCTGCAGGTCGAGTCTTTCGACTGACCCTTAACGATTAGCTGAATGCGCTCGTTGACAGATGCTGTTGTCATTTTGTTTCCCCTGCGGTGGTGGTTGCTCGGTAAAGCTTTGGTGGGCGGTGACGGGTGCCGGCAAGTCGCTCGCCGGTTTCTTCTACGGTGCCGGTTGATTCGACCATGCGGCGGAAGTTGCCTGGGTCGAGCTCGCGGCCTAGAACTGCTTCGTAAACCTCTCGCAGCTGAGCGAGGGTGAAGGTCGGGCTTAAGAAAACGTGGGCGATGCGGCTGTATTCGAGCTTGTTGCGCAGGCGACCGAGCGCGTAGTCAACAATCTGGTTGTGGTCGAAGGCAAGCGCTGGCAGGTCATCGGCCCAGAACCACTGAACGTTCTCGCTCTGAATGGCACGATCGGCTTCGTCGGCGCCGACAAGCGCCCAGTAGACGATGGAAACAACTCGTTCGGCAAGCTTGCCGCCGGCGCGGTCGACACTGCCGAATGCGTAGAGCTGCTCAAGAAAGCGAGGCTCGAGGCCTGTGGTGTCGCGAAGTGTGTGAGAGGCCGAGGTGGCAAGATCTTCATCGGCGTTGAGCGGGCCACCCGGCAGCGCCCACTGGCCCTCGAAAGGCGCACGGATGCGTCGAACCAGGGGAGTTGCCAACTGTAGGCAGCCCTCGGCGTTCGTTCTCAGGGTGAAGATAACCGTTGAAACGGCAAGGGTTGGCGTCTCGATGGAGCTCGCAGTCGCGTTGCTCAAGTAGTCGCCAATCGTTAGAAAGAGTCGAAGTGACTCTAAGTAAGAATCATCTTAGTGTCAAAATGACTCAAAGGCAAAACGGCAAAGAAAAACCAGGCCGAAGCCTGGCGTGTCTTTGGTGGAAATCGTTGGTGGTTAATCTTTGCCGATGTCTTCAAACCAAAGTTCGTGGTTGGCATCGATGAATTCGCCCATGATCTCGATAAGACCCGGGTCGTTGAGCACGTGAACCTCGGCGCCGTGTTCGGCAACCCAATCCTGGCCGCCCATGAAGTTCTTGTCGTCACCGACGATTACTCGGCCGATGCCAAATTGGCGAATCAAACCTGAGCAGTACCAGCAAGGGGACAGGCTGGTGGCCAGGGTTACCTTGCGGTAGCTGCGCTGGCGGCCGGCATTGCGGAATGCGCTGGTCTCGCCGTGCATTGAAGCATCGCCATCTTGAACTCGGCGGTTGCGGCCGCTGCCAAGCAGTCGACCCTGTTCGTCGAAGAGTGCGGCCCCAATTGGGATGCCACCTTCGGCTAGACCGAGATGTGCCTCGGCAATGGCAACCTGGAGCTTCTCTTCGTCAGTAGCGAAGATCTGTCCAACTTTGAATTCCATTGCCGAGGCCTCTCGATTTAGTTTGAATCGGTTAGAAGGTGATTAGTTCTTTGAGTTCTTGTCGACCTGTGAGAACACAGCGAAAAGAGCTGCTGCAACGACAAAACCGACAACTGCGGTTAGGTCGCCAACAGGCCATGCCTTTGCAATCGGGCCGGTGTAAAGAACCTGAGCTGCGAAGCCCCAGATTGAGAACACGGTTGCGATTACGAAAGCTGCAGGGCCAGCCCATGAGTTCTTTGGAGCCATTGCGCGCTCGCCAGCGTTCTTGCCCTTAGACAAGATGCGCTCGGTAAGGACAACTGCGATCCAAGGTGAAACCCAGTAAGAAACAACTAGCAAGAAGCTGTCTAGCTGGTGAGCAACGTCGCCGTTCTGAACACCAAGGTAAGAAAGCACGCCACCGGCAAGACCGGCAACTAGCACCATGATTGCGCGTCGAGTCTTGAAGCCGAACTTGAAGCCCATTGCCAAGAATGACATTGCGCCTGAGTAGACGTTCAAGATGTTAGCTGAAACCGAACCGACAACGATTGACAACAAGACAATCGCACCGAAGGTTGAGTTGAATAGGCCAGTGAACGCTGCGGTTGGGTTTGCAATGCCCCAGAAGTCACCAGGGTTTCCGGTTAGAGCGTTGAATGCAAGAACACCAACACCCATGATGAGGGTGGTTGAGGTGAAGTTTCCTAGACCAGCAGCCCATCCAAGAGCCTTCTTGTCGGTGTTTGCAGGTAGGTAACGGGTGTAGTCAGAAGCGAATGCAGTCCAACCGGCGGTGTAACCGTAAGCGGCACCAGCGGTAAGGGTGAATCCGGCCCATGGGAATGCTGAGTCGGCAGCTGCTGCTACTTCGAATGCACCCTGCTGGCCAAGAACTACAGCAATAACGATGATCCAAACGATTGCCTGGAAGTATGAAAGGTAACGCTCCCACTTCTGAATCAGGTTGTGACCAACGAAGGCAACACCAACCTGAAGCACGATGATGATGGCAAGGGCACCGAGAACACCAACGGCTGGGAACAACGCCTGAAGGGCGAAGGTACCTGACACGGTGTTAACCGCGAACCAACCGATACCGGCAACCAAGGTTGACAGACCAGCAGGAATTAGGTTTCCCCACTTACCAAATGCGTTACGGCTTAGAACCATCTGAGGAAGACCAGCTGATGGACCCCAGGTGCTTAGGATTCCGTGGGTGATGCCGGCAAGTGCGTTACCAACTAGAACAGCTAGTAGACCTTGCCAGACATTGAGGCCGAATCCGATGGCAAGTGCGCCAACGAAAACGGTAGCGAACTCTAGGTTCGGGGTAGTCCATACAGTGAAGAGATGCCACGCTTTACCGTGACGTTCGCCTGCGGAGATCGGAGCTACGTCGTTTACTTCGATTGAGGTTGCCTTAGCAGAGCCTGAGGTTGATTGAGTCATACGCATAATCTAGCGGTGAACAGAAGGTTAACTTGGCACTTTTGGCGCGTTTTTCTACTCTTTTACACAAATGAAAAGAAGTATTTGATCTTCTTTCTTGTAGAAATCAGACAACTTGTATCGTTTAAACCGAAATGACCTACACCGATGAGTTCCTTGCGCCGCTGATTAGCGATGAATCAGCCTTGATTGCAGCACTCATCGGGGTCTTCGATGGTCGACAGCAACAGGTCGTTCACACCATTGTTGAACTGGGCGACGAACCCACTTTTGCCCGACTCGAGAATGTCGGGTTTCAGCATGCTCGCCAATTCAGCCAGGGTAAGACACGCTTCCAGCGAATGACTCTAGACCGCTATGACTTCATACGTGCGCTCGCCGAAATCAAGATGGGTGAGCACCTCGACCTAAACGTTTGGCAGTTTGGTTTTGATAGCGCCAAGCGTCGCGCCGGTATCTGCAACTACACGAGCAAGACCATCACAATCTCTCGCTATCTGGTCGACATTCACACCATGGATGAGTCGATGCAGGTCGTGTTGCACGAGATAGCTCACGCGATGTGCGGCAAACGCGAGGGGCACAACAAGAAGTGGTTGGCTACGGCAAAGTCAATCGGTTACCGAGCCGAAAAGTTCACCGGCACCGAGATTGCCGAGGAGACCGCGACTTGGGTTGGCACCTGTAAGAACGGGCACAAACATTACCGTTATCGTCAGCCGGGCAGACCTTTAGCCTGCGGTTTATGCGGTCGTGGTTTCAGCCGAGCAAACCTGATTATTTGGCAGCATCGAGATGAGCTAGAAAGCGACGGCTAGCCAGCGACTTGTCGCTGCACAAGGACGATTTGCTAGCCGAAGACCAGCGGAATTAGCCAGGCGAAGGTAACCACGGCGCCGGCAAAAAAGTTCAGCCAGATGAATTGCTTCCAACCCGTGTTTGCACTCTCGCAGGTGGCATCGGTGATGTTCCAGAAACGGCCAACGATCATCAGGTATGGAATCGCCGCCATCAGCAGCCAGGCGTTTGAACTGAAGGCAACCAAAAGCGCAGCGGCAAAATAGGCGAGCCAAGCGAATCGAGTGGTTGCACGAGCACCGATTGAGGTGGCAATCGAAGCGATGCATCCCTCGCGATCGGCCTTTACATCCTGCACCGCGCCAAAGGCGTGTGATGCAATGCCCCAGAGCGTGAATGCGCTGATGAACATCAAGGTGTTTGGTTCGGCAAGGTTGGCACCGGCAAGTGAAAGACCGAAAATCATCGGCCCAACGAAGTGGCTTGCCGAAGTAAGTGAGTCAAGGAATGGCTTCTCTTTGAACCGAAGACCCTTTGCGCTGTATGCGATCACAGTGAAAACAAAAAGGTAAAGCCAACCGGTTGATTCTGAACTGCCTACGTAAGTCAGGTAAAGCACAAAAGGCACCGAACTCGCCACCGCGGAAACGACCGTTAGTCGGTGATAACGCGGCTCGAGCAGCGCGCCTTCAATGCCGCCCTTACGAGGGTTGCGAAGGTCGCTTTCATAATCGAACACATCGTTGATTCCATACATCAACAAGTTGTAGGGGATAAGAAAGAATAGGGTGCCCAACACTAGGGGCAAATCGAATTGACGGGTGACCAGAAAATAGGCCACGGCAAATGGGTATGCGGTGTTTATCCAAGAAACCGGTCGCGAGACCCAAAACAGCTTCTTCAGGGTTTCTTTCACTTAGTCACCGCCGGCTTCTTCTTTCGGTTAGTCAAGGCTGACCAAACCGAAGGAACAATCAGCACTGCGGCAATCGTATAGGCGAAATCTTCGATTGGCACCAAGCCGACCATCACTCCGCTGATCTTTGCGGGGTCGTAGGCGACTATGCCTGCCCCAACGATGAGGTTGTCGAACACCGCAGTTATCAGCAACATGGGCAGAACTCCAACCAGGTATGCCGGCCAGCGGTTCCTCGAAACCAGCAACAAGAAACTCAGCGATAGCGCTAGAAAAATTAGGTTTAGGGCCAGGTAGTTCATCGGCCGCGACCTTGACCGTCTCGGCGACGATGAGCGAAGCGCCCAAGGGTTAGAAACACCTGAAGGGTTGTGTAGCAAAGCAGAATCAGAAAGAAGATTTCTTCGAGTGGCAGCTCGGGCGCCACCATCAAACCGGTCAGCCCGGGCGCTTCGCCTCTGAAAAATATTCCGTTTCCGATGCCAAAGAGATCCCAGACCAGAAAGAAACCGAGCCCGGTGATGAGTGAAACCGCGGCCGCAAACGCATCCGTGAAAAAAGCAATTTTGAACTTGTAATCGAGAGCGACCAACCCGCAGAGGGAGGTCAGCAACGCGATCAGGTAGAGGCCCAAAGTTACTTGAGACCCTTCCAACCGTTTTCGCCAACCGGCATGATTTCGCCATTGGTAGGCCCTGCGCTGCGGTCATTAATCAGACGCTTATAAACCAACTCGGCACCGATTAGGCACATCGGCAAACCGATTCCTGGGATGCTGTGGTGGCCGGCGTAGTAGAGACCCTTGACCTTCTTGCTCACGTTGGTTGGCCTAAAGAATGCACTCTGGAACAGGGTGTGCGCCATGCCGAGTGCGGTGCCAGACCAGGCGTTCAAGTCGTCGACAAAGTCAGCTGGGCCCATGGTGCGTCGAACTACGATGCGCTCGGCAAGGTCTGGAATCTCACACCAGTCAGAAATTTGCTGGATGATGCGATCTGCTGCTGCTTCGAAACCGGCGTCGCCACGACCATCGATGCCGCCGTGACCTAGAGCCGGGTCGGCTGCAACCGGAACAAGAACGAAGAGGTTTTCGTAACCCTCGGGTGCTACTGATGGGTCGGTAACGCTAGGGGCGCAGATGTATAGCGAAGCTGGGTTAGGAATGACGCTGGTTGCGCCCTGCTTCTTCTTCTCAGCAGGGGTGCGAAATACCTCTTTGAAGTTCTTCGCCCAGTCATCTGAGTACAAGAGGGTGTGGTGGTCAAGTTGAGGCAACTTGCCCTTTACGCCCAAGAACAACAGCATCGCCGATGGCCCGGGAACCTTGTCTTCCCACCACTTGGCAGGAAGGCTCTGGTCTTCTGGGTCAAGCAGCTGGGTTTCGATGTGGTGCAGGTCGGCGTTGCCAACCACGACGTCGGCCGGATAAAAGACCTTGTCGACCCAAACGCCGGTGGCGCGGCCATCTTTGGTTTCAATCTTTGAAACTCGCGAGTTCGTGCTGACGGTTACGCCGTGCTTTTTCGCCAAACGTTCAACGGCTTCGATGACGGTGTAGAAACCACCCATCGGGTAGAAGACACCAACGTTCATATCTACGTGGGTCATCAGGTGATACATGCTCGGGGTGTCGTAAGGCGATGCGCCCAGGAACACGGCAGGGAAGTTCAGAATCTTGCGAAGGCGAGAGTCGGTAACGTGCTTGCTCGCGAACTTGTCTAACGGAGTTACGAGGTGCTTGATGAATCGGCCCGCGCGGGCCATAACCTCGGGCTGAATGAACGACTTGGCGTTCTGAAAGTTGGTATACAAGAAGTGTTTTATCGACAACTTGTAGGCGTCTTCGGCCGAATCGATGTAGTCCTGTAGGCGCTCGCCGGCTCCCGGTTCGATCGATTCAAAGAGCTCTTTATTCTTGGCCAAATCTTCGTGAATGATGAGCTTCTCTTCGAAACCCTCATTGCGAGTTTGGTAGGCAGGGTCGAGGCGAACCAGGCTGAGTTCTTTGGCCGCGGTGGTGCCCATCAGCTTGAAGAATTGATCGAACGCATCGGGCATCAAATACCAGGATGGGCCCATGTCGAACTTGAAGCCATCTTTCTCCCAGATGTAGGCTCGGCCGCCAACCTTCTCACGAGCCTCGAGAACGGTTACTTTCATCCCTGCCTTGGCAAGGATGCCAGCTGTGGCTAGACCGGCGATGCCGCCGCCGATGACTACCGCGGTTTTTTGGCTCATTTGGGAACAACTCCTAGAAGGGCTTTGGCGAGAATGACAAGTTTTTGCGAGTTGGGAACGCTGATGCGAGTTTCAATCAGAACCTCGGCCGGCGTATTCCGGATGCGTTCGTTGAGAGCTTCAAAGAACATTTGGGCAGCGGCAACTGCCTTGCGAGAACCGCTCGAGAGAAGTGGCAAAGTCTTGGCCGAAGTGGCTAAATCAGCCTGGATGTCGTCGATGAGGCGCAACTGAGTTTCGGCATCAAAGGTTGCAACGTTAACACCGGGAAAATAAGAGCGCCCGAGTTTTTTGAAGTCGGCAGAAAGATCTCGCAAGAAGTTGACCTTCTGGAATGCGGCACCGAGAGCGCGTGCACCGGCTATGAGGGTTACCCGTTCTTGCTTCGAGTAGTCGTGACCGACCATAAACACCTTGAGGCACATCAAGCCAACTACCTCGGCAGAACCGTATACATAGGTGTCAAAACTCTTCTGGTCGTGTTCGCGCTCGGTTAGATCCATTCGCATCGAGTGAAAGAACGGTTCGATTATGTCGCGCTTGATTCCCACTTCGCGTGCCGTGTGAGCGAATGCGTGAACTACAAGGTTTGTACTGAATCCCGATTCGATGGCTCGGTAGGTTTCGGCCTCTAGTTCATCCAAGAGTTTCGCTGGGTTGTCGTGGGCCTCATCTGCAGCGCCATCTACGATCTCATCTGCCACGCGAACCAAAGCGTAAATGTTTCGAACCGGCTGCTGTTCGGCCTTACCTAAAAGCTTGGATGCCCAACCAAAACTCGTTGAATAGGCGTCGATAACCTCGGCCGACGCGCGCTGCGCCGCCTCGGTATAAAGGCTCAATCCGGTTGCGCTGGCAGGTTCGTTCACTCTTTTAGGCTACAGCCAGTCGCGGCGCTTGAAGGCAAAGTAAAGCCCAGACGAGATGACTACGATTGCCCCGGTCGAAACCCAGAATCCAGACACATCGCCAAACCCCGGGTAGGGCACGTTCTGCCCGTAGAAGCCGGTGATTGCGGTCGGAACTGCAATGATTGCGGCCCAGCTGGTTACCTTCTTCATTACGAGGTTCATTCGGTTTCCCTGAATAGTCAGGTTCGTCTCGAGCAGAGTTGTGACTAGGTCACGGAGCGATTCAGTCCAGTCGCTCACGCGCATCACGTGGTCATAGATGTCTTGAAAGTAAGCAGCCATCTCATTGCCAATCACCTGCACGTCACGACGCACGATTGGGTTCAGGACTTCGCGCATTGGTGTTGCATTTCGTCTCAGGATGACCAAGGCCTTGCGAAGTTCGTATGACTTCTTCTGAATCACCAAATCTTGACGAGCCTCAGCAAACAGCAAGTCTTCGAGGTTTTCAATTTCTTCGTCGAGCTGCTGAACGACATCGAAGTATCCATCGACAATCACATCGAGCAAACCCCAGAGCAGAAAGGCAACTCCGTTTTTTGCAAGTGCGGAGCTTTCATCCCAGCGAGCCTGAAGTTTATCGATGTCGAATTTATCGTCGTCGCGAACGGTGATTAGCGCCTTATCGGTTACGAAAATCGAGACCTCGGCGGTATCGAGCTCGTAGGTCGCTCGATTGAAAAGGGTTTGGTAGGCATTTATGAACAGGTGACTGTCGTAGTGGTCTAGCTTCGGTCGTTGACGGCCCTTGAAAGCATCGGCAACCGCCAGTTCGTGCAAACCAAACTCATCAGCGATGTGCTGAAGTTCGGCTTCGGTCGGGTTTTGAAGGTCAATCCACAGACTTACTTCTGCCTCTTTGATGAGTTCCGAGATTTGATCGGAGTCAAACTTGCCAGAAATTAGTTGCCCATTGCGATAAAGCCGACTGGTATTCATGGCAACAGCCTATGTCTGGAAAGGCGAAAAACCCTTGGAAAAGATAGGATTGAACCTATGTCTGTAGATATCAAGCCGCGTTCACGCGCTGTAACCGATGGAATTGAAAAGGCTGCCTCGCGAGGCATGCTCCGTGCAGTTGGCATGGGCGACGAAGACTGGGTTAAGCCTCAGATTGGTGTCGCAAGTTCTTGGAGCGAAGTAACCCCTTGCAACCTTTCGCTTGACCGTCTTGCCGACGCATCTAAGCAGGGTGTGCACGCCGCCGGCGGTTACCCACTTGAATTCGGAACCATCTCGGTTTCTGACGGCATCTCTATGGGCCACGAGGGCATGCATTTCTCGCTGGTTTCTCGCGAGGTCATCGCCGACTCGGTTGAAACCGTGATGCAGGCCGAGCGCCTCGACGGTTCTGTTCTTTTGGCCGGCTGTGACAAGTCTCTGCCTGGCATGTTGATGGCGGCTGCTCGCCTAGACCTAGCTTCTGTATTCCTTTACGCCGGTTCGATCATGCCTGGATGGGTAAAGCTAACTGACGGCACCGAAAAGACCGTCACCATCATCGATGCCTTCGAAGCAATCGGTGCTTGCAAGGCCGGCAAGATGTCTGAAGAAGACCTCGGCCGCATCGAGCGCGCAATCTGCCCGGGTGAAGGTGCCTGTGGCGGTATGTACACCGCAAACACCATGGCTTCTGCAGCCGAAGCCCTTGGCATGAGCCTTCCTGGTTCGGCAGCCCCACCGGCCGCTGACCGTCGCCGCGACGTTTGGGCACACCGCTCGGGTGAAGCAGTGGTAAACCTTCTTCGCCTTGGCATCACCGCCCGCGACATCTTGACCAAGAAGGCTTTCGAAAACGCTATTGCAGTAACCATGGCATTCGGTGGTTCTACCAACGCCGTTCTTCACCTACTGGCTATTGCTCGCGAAGCAGAGGTTGACCTAACCCTGGCCGACTTCAACCGCATCGCCGACAAGGTGCCACACCTTGGCGACCTAAAGCCTTTCGGTCAGTATGTAATGACCGACGTTGACCGTGTTGGTGGCGTGCCGGTTGTCATGAAGGCCTTGCTTGATGCAGGCCTAATTCACGGCGACGCACTTACCGTAACCGGCAAGACCGTTGCCGAAAACCTTGAGGGAATCAACCCGCCTGACCCAGACGGCAAGATCATCCGCTCACTTCAGAACCCAATTCACAAGACCGGTGGAATCTCGATTCTGCACGGTTCGATGGCTCCAGAAGGTGCCGTTGTGAAGACCGCTGGTTTTGATCTCGATGACTTCACCGGCCCAGCTCGAGTTTTCGAGCGCGAGCGCGAGGCCATGGATGCACTAACCGAAGGCAAGATTTCTGCCGGCGACGTAGTGGTAATTCGCTACGAAGGCCCTAAGGGTGGCCCGGGTATGCGCGAGATGCTTGCCATTACCGGTGCCATTAAGGGTGCAGGATTGGGCAAGGATGTTCTACTATTGACTGACGGACGATTCTCAGGCGGCACAACCGGCCTTTGCATCGGACACATTGCACCAGAGGCCACCGAAGGTGGGCCAATTGCTCTGGTTCGCGATGGAGACTTAATTCGAGTCAACATCGCTGCTCGTTCGCTCGAACTACTCGTTGAGCCAGAAGAGCTGGCTGCCCGCAAGCAAACTTGGCAGCCTCTTCCGCCGCGCTACACCCGCGGTGTTCTCGCGAAATATTCAAAGCTTGTGCACTCTGCAGCAGAGGGCGCGTACTGCGGCTAAATCGCTTTTCACATCACTCAAACGAGTGATCAAGCAACGCTAACGAGAAAAGAATTCAAATGGCTAACGAAGTTCTAACCGGAGCCCAGGCGATTGTTCGCAGCCTGGAGCTACTCGGGATTGAAGACGTCTTTGGTCTGCCTGGTGGAGCAATCTTGCCTACCTACGACCCATTGATGGATTCAACCAAGATTCGCCACATCCTTGTTCGTCACGAGCAGGGTGCTGGCCACGCAGCCGAGGGCTATGCCTCAGCGAGCGGCAAGCTCGGTGTTTGCATCGCAACCTCTGGCCCTGGAGCTACCAACCTGGTCACTGCAATCGCAGACGCATACATGGACTCGGTTCCGCTCTTGGCAATCACCGGTCAGGTTGGCTCAAAGCTAATCGGCACCGATGCATTCCAAGAGGCCGACATCGTTGGAATCACCATGCCAATTACCAAGCACTCATTCTTGGTGACCAAGGCCGAAGACATTCCTGAGACCATCGCGGCAGCCGTCATGATTGCCACTACCGGCCGACCTGGCCCGGTTCTGGTTGACGTCACCAAGGATGCACAGCAGGCGAAGGCCGAATTCGTTTGGCCGCCAAAGGTTGACCTGCCTGGTTACAAGCCGGTCACCAAGCCTCACGGTAAGCAGATTCAGGCTGCCGCTTCGATGATTCTCGAAGCCAAGAAGCCGGTTCTATATGTTGGCGGTGGCGTCGTTCGCGCCGGTGCACACAAGGAACTTCTAAAGCTTGCTGAACTCATCGGCGCACCAGTGGTTACTACCCTTATGGCCCGTGGTGCTTTCCCAGACTCGCACCACCAGAACCTCGGTATGCCAGGCATGCACGGCACAGTGCCTGCGGTTACCGCACTTCAGAAGAGTGACCTTCTAATCACCCTCGGCGCGCGATTCGACGACCGCGTTACCGGCGACGTGAAGGGCTTCGCAACCGGAGCCAAGGTCATTCACGTAGACATCGACCCGGCTGAAATTGGCAAGATTCGATTTGCCGATGTGCCTATCGTTGGTGATGCCAAAGAGGTAATCACCGAACTTAACCAAGAACTCACCGCCGCCCTCAAGTCAGCCAAGGTTGACATCAAGGATTGGTGGGTCTTCCTAGACGGTCTAGTTGAGCGCTACCCGCTCGGTTACACCTCGGCAGGCGACGGCAAACTTTCACCTCAGCACGTGATCACCCGCATCGGCGAACTTTCTGGCCCAGAGGCTATCTATGCCGCCGGTGTTGGTCAGCACCAGATGTGGTCTGCTCAGTTCATCAAGTACGAGCGCCCAAACGCCTGGCTAAACTCTGGTGGTGCCGGAACCATGGGTTACTCGGTTCCAGCCGCAATGGGCGCCAAGGTTGGCCAGCCAGACCGCTTGGTTTGGGCTATCGATGGCGACGGTTGCTTCCAGATGACCAACCAAGAGTTGGCAACCTGCGCAATCAACAACATTCCAATCAAGGTCGCAATCATCAACAACTCTTCGCTTGGCATGGTTCGTCAGTGGCAGACCTTGTTCTACAACGAGCGCTATTCAAACACCGACCTAAACACCGGCACCGACACCGTGATGATTCCAGACTTCGTAAAGCTTGCAGAAGCATACGGCTGCCTGGCTATCCGTGTTGAAAAAGAAGAAGACATCGATAAGGCGATCAAGTTGGCCATTGAAACCAACGACCGCCCGGTTGTCATCGACTTCATTGTTAGCCGCGACGCGATGGTTTGGCCAATGGTCGCCGCTGGTCTAACCAACGATGAGGTTCAATACGCCCGCGATGCGGCGCCAGTCTGGGATGGGATCGAATAAAAATGTCGAAGCACGTTCTTTCTCTTCTAGTTGAAGACAAGCCGGGAATCTTGACTCGCGTTGCAGCGCTGTTTGCTCGCCGCGGGTTCAACATCGAATCTCTTGCCGTGGGTACCACCGAGGTCGAGGGTCTTTCGCGCATCACCGTTGTGGTTGGTGTCGAGGGCGCTCCGCTCGAGCAGGTAACCAAGCAGCTCAACAAATTGATCAATGTGATCAAGGTTGTCGAGCTCGAAGCCGAGCAGGCTGTGCAGCGCGATCACATGCTAATCAAGGTCAAGACCGACGCCGCTACTCGCTCTCAGGTTCTAGAGGCGGTAACCTTGTTCCGTGCGCGCGTTATCGACGTTGTGAGCGACGCAGTGATCATTGAAGTCACCGGAGACACTGCCAAGTGTGCCGCCTTCATCAAAGTTCTCGAACCTTACGGCATCAAAGAATTGGTGCAGTCGGGTGTCTTGGCTATGGGCCGTGGCTCGAAGTCAATCACCGAGAAGATCCTCAAGTAAAAAGCTTCGGTGGGCCTAGCCTCACCGGTAGAACCAAGAATCAAACCAAACACGTTTTCACAAAACAACAAGGAGATACAAAGTGGCTGAAATCTTTTATGACAAGGATGCAGACCTGTCGATCATTCAGGGTCGCAAGGTAGCTGTACTTGGCTATGGTTCACAGGGACACGCTCACTCGCTAAACCTGAAGGACTCAGGCGTAGACGTAGTAGTAGGTCTGCCTGCAACCTCAAAGTCAAAGGCAAAGGCTGAGGAAGCCGGTCTTAAGGTGCTTACCCCTGCTGAGGCTTCAGCATGGGCCGACGTAATCGTCGTTCTTGCACCAGACCCACGCCAGCGTGATCTTTACAACCAGGACATCGAGCCAAACCTTGCTCCTGGAAAGGCGCTAGTTTTCGGTCACGGTTTCGCTATTCGTTACGGCTACATCACCGCTCCAGAGGGCGTTGACGTATTCCTCGTTGCTCCAAAGGGCCCAGGCCACTTAGTTCGTCGCGAGTACGAGGGCGGCCGTGGTGTTCCAAACCTAATCGCTATCCACCAGGACGCATCAGGCAACGCATTCGACCTAGGTCTTTCATACTCAAAGGCAATCGGTGGAACCCGTGCGGGCACCATCAAGACCACCTTCGCTGAAGAGACCGAAACCGACCTATTCGGTGAGCAGGCTGTTCTTTGTGGTGGCGCTTCACAGCTAATCCAGTACGGCTTCGAGACCCTAACCGAAGCTGGTTACCAGCCTGAGGTTGCTTACTTCGAGGTTCTTCACGAGCTAAAGCTAATCGTTGACCTTATGTACGAGGGTGGCATTGCAAAGCAGCGTTGGTCAGTTTCTGACACCGCTGAGTACGGTGACTACATCTCTGGCCCACGCGTCATTGGCCCAGAGGTCAAGGAGCGTATGCGCGATGTTCTAACCGACATCCAGGATGGCACCTTTGCACGTCGCTTCGTTGCAGACGTTGACGCTGGCGCACCTGAGTTCCTAGCGCTCCGCGCCAAGGGCGAGGCTCACCCTATCGAGGCAGTAGGCCGCAACCTGCGCAAGCTGTTCTCATGGATCAAGAACGCTGACGACTACCAGGAAGGCAACGCAGCTCGCTAAGCCATCTGGTTTAGTTCGGCTCGTTCCTAACGGTTCGTTTAGAAGAGGCATCCCTTCGGGGGTGCCTCTTCTGCTTTAAAGGCGTTAGCGCCTTAGGAGGCGGTTAGGGGCGCAGGGTGAGTTCGACAAGCGGGTTGGCGCGGATGGTTTGCACGAAGTCAGATTCACCGCGTTCCCATTCGAGGGCTGTGGCGAACTGAACGTTTACCTCGCGCCCGAGCAGCTCTTCGGCCTTCGCAGCTGCTCGCGATGCCTCTATTCGGCTAACGTTGCCGATCAGAAGAAGGTCGACTTCCTTCGGGGCCGCCTCGGTTTGGCGCGAAAGTCTGGCTGCCCAGATGCCGAAAAGGTAGGCGTGCTCAATTCCGTCGAGCGGCAACAAGAGCGGAGGCAGCACAGCTGCCGGGCCATAGCTGAAGGCCACGATCTGACTCACCGAATCGAAGAGTAGGTGCTTCTTATTGGCCTGGATGAAACGCGCTCGGCCCACCGATTTTTGAATCACCAGCTGCCCATCGAGCAGGCGGTCTACCTCTCGCATTGCGGTTGGCAGGCTGGTGCCAGCAAACTCGGCTAGGTGGCTGATCGAGAAAAGCTCGTCGGCATTCATGAATAGCTCGGCCAAAATCAGACCCTGGGCATCACTTTTCAGCAGCGGAGACAGCTTTGCAGCAGCAACTTTCATACAAGCAAGTCTAAGTTACGTTTATTGAAAATAAAAATACGCCAACACGACAAAATGCTCTCTAAACTTAGTTCTGTTGCCAGCGTTGGCCGCGAATCTCGCCGGGCCACGTGTTCGGCCAAAATCCAATCATTATCGACAGGATGAAGCATTGACTAAGCCAGTAGTACTAATCGCCGAAGAACTATCACCGGCAACCGTTGAGGCACTAGGCCCAGACTTCGACGTCGTAAACGTTGACGGCACCGACCGCCCAGCGCTACTCGCTGCGCTTGCCAAGGCAGACGCCATCCTGGTTCGCTCGGCAACCCAGGTTGACGCAGAAGCCATCGCGGCAGCACCAAAGCTAAAGGTTGTTGCTCGCGCCGGTGTTGGTCTAGACAACGTTGACATCAAGGCAGCAACCGCCGCCGGAGTGATGGTTGTCAACGCTCCTACCTCAAACGTAGTTTCGGCTGCCGAACTTGCCATCGCGCAAATGCTCGGCCTTGCCCGTCATATCCCAGACGCCAACCACTCACTGAAGGCTGGCGAGTGGAAGCGCTCACAGTTCACCGGTGCAGAGCTTTATGAAAAGACAGTGGGAATCGTCGGCCTTGGCCGCATCGGTGGCCTTGTTGCTCAGCGACTTGCCGGTTTCGGTGTTGAGCTAATCGGTTACGACCCATACATCACCCCTGCTCGTGCCGAGGCGATGGGCGTCAAGCTTGCTTCGCTTGAAGAAGTCATGAAGCAGTCAGACTTCATCACCATCCACATTCCTAAGACTCCAGAGACCACCGGGATGATCTCGACCGCCCAGTTTGCAATCGCTAAGCCAAACCTTCGCATCGTCAACTGCTCACGCGGTGGCATCATCGATGAGGCAGCGCTGTACACCGCGCTAAACACCAACCAGATTGCCGGCGCCGGTCTTGACGTGTTTGTCACCGAGCCACCAAAGGAGAGCCCACTTCTAACCCTGAAGAACATCTTGGTTACCCCGCACCTCGGCGCTTCGACCGATGAAGCTCAGGAGAAGGCCGGTATCTCGGTTGCCAAGTCTGTGCGCCTTGCACTTGCCGGCGACCTAGTTCCTGACGCTGTGAACGTTGCCGGTGGAAACATTGACTCTTCGGTCAAGCCGGGCATCAACCTAATCGAGAAGCTCGGCCAGGTGCTGTTCGGCATCTCGGGCGGCAACGTTACCGCCATCGAGGTAGAGATTCGCGGCGAGATTGCGGTTCACGACGTTTCAGTCTTGAAGCTTGCCGGCCTAAAGGGTTTCTTCCAGAACGCGGTTACCGAGCAGGTTTCATACGTGAACGCACCGCTTCTTGCCGACCAGCGCGGCATCGAGGTAAAGCTAGTTGTCGACACCAACTCGGATGAGTACCGCAACGTAACCACTATCAAGGCAACCATGGCCGACGGCACCACCGCTTCGGTTTCGGGTACGGTAATTGGCCCTAAGTTGCACCAGAAGATCACCAACATCAACGGCTATGACGTTGAGTTGGCTCTTGCCGAGCACCTAGTGCTCATGGTTTACGGCGACCGCCCAGGCATCGTTGCCATCTATGGCAAGGCCTTTGCCGACGCCGGCATTAACATCGCGGCAATGCAGATCGCTCGCCAGCAGAAGGGCGGCAAGGCGCTGTCAGTCATCACCGTTGATTCACCGGTTGACGCAGCTGTGCTCGAGGCCGTTCGCGTTGCTATCGAGGCCGACGTAATGAAGGCAATCGACATCAACGCCTAAGCAGCCGTAGTGTTTCAAATCCTAGAATTTGAATAACAAAAAACCCGCCTCAATGCGAGACGGGTTTTTTGTTTGCCCGAGGGCCAAGCTCATTCTTAGAGGCTGTCTTCGAACGAGACATCGCGACCAGATGAGATCCAACCCATGGTGCCACCGGCAACTGAGATTGCGTCGTAGCCCTGGCTGATTAGGTAGTCGGCGCCTGATTGGCTGCGAGCACCTGAGCGGCAGATTACGAAGATTTTCTCTTCCTTCGGAATCAGGTGAAACTTGTCTGGCAACTGACCCAATGGAATGTGGTGCACGTTAGGAACGTGGCCATCTGCGAATTCGTCATCCTCGCGGACATCGAGAACCCAAGCGTTGGTTTCTAGTTCGAGGGCAAGGTCTGAAACAGTGATTTCGTCGGCCATCATGATTCCTTTCAAAAAGCGTTAGATTTCAAGTATGGATTCTTCTTACTGGGACGCAAAATTCGACACCGACGACTACATCTACACGACCGTGGTAAATCGCTTCGTGAAGGAGTATTGCGAACCACTGATTGCCAAGCAACCTAAGGGCAAGATGATTGACCTAGCCGGGGGAGAAGGTCGCAACTCGGTCTGGTTCTCTGAGCAGGGTTGGCAGTCTGAAAACATCGACTGGTCGAAGAAGGCGCTGAGCAAGTCACTCAAACTTGCCGAGGAGCGCGGAGTCGCCGAACTGCACTTCGCTCACATCGCCGATGCCACCGGCTTCGAGTCGGTGCTTACCCCGGTAGACATTGGTGTAGTTGCCTACCTACAGGTTTCGCAGGCCGATCTGGCCGATGCGCTCGACACCCTGGTTGAGAACGTTCGCAAGGGTGGGCACATCCTGGGCGTTTGGCATGCCCGCGAAAACCTTGCCGATGGCTATGGTGGCCCGCGCGATGAAGCCGTATTGCCTTCGGTTGAGTCGCTAACCGAAATCTGCGCCGATCTGCCGGTCGAAATCGAGGTGCTGACCAATCGCGATGGTCAGGTGCAAACCAAGGATGGCCTCAAGCCGTCAATCACCGTGGTTCTTTTGGCTCGTCGCCTCTGAAACCCACGCGGGATAAGAGTAAAGTTGTCAGCAATCAACTTTTTTGGAGCAATAAAGTGACTCGTGAATACAAAATCGCAGTAATCGGTGGCGACGGCATTGGCCCTGAGGTTACCAACATCGCCCTCGAGGCAATCAACCGAGTCACTGCGGGTTCTGGTGTGAGCTTCAAGACCACCGAATATGACCTTGGTGCACGTCGCTATCACGCCACCGGTGAGACCTTGACCGACGCTGACTTGGCTTCGCTAAAGGAGCACGACGCTATTCTTCTCGGCGCTATCGGTGACCCTAAGGTGCCGTCTGGAGTGCTCGAACGTCAACTTCTGCTCAAGCTTCGTTTCTCATTTGACCACTATGTAAACCTGCGCCCAACCAAGCTCTACCCGGGAGTTGTAAGCCCGCTTGCCGACCCTGGCAAGGTTGACTTTGTTGTGGTTCGCGAAGGCACCGAGGGCCCATACGTAGGTAATGGCGGAGCCATCCGTGTTGGCACCCCGAATGAAGTAGCCAACGAGGTTTCGGTTAACACTGCCTTTGGCGTCGAGCGCCTGGTTCGTTATGCCTTCGAGCTTGCTTCGACTCGCGACCGCAAGAAGGTCACGCTAGTTCACAAGCACAACGTCTTGGTGCATGCCGGATGGTTGTGGCAGAGAACCGTAAACAAGGTTGCCGAGGAGTTCCCAGGCATCACCCACGATTACCTGCACATCGATGCCGCCACAATCTTCATGGTCACCGACCCTGAGCGATTCGACGTAATCGTGACTGACAATCTTTTCGGTGACATCATCACCGACCTGGCTGCTGCGATCGGCGGCGGCATCGGGCTAGGAGCCTCGGGCAACATCAACCCAGACGGCACCTTCCCAAGCATGTTTGAACCGGTGCACGGTTCGGCGCCAGATATTGCGGGTAAAAACATTGCCGACCCAACCGCGGCAATTCTTTCTGCTGCGCTTCTACTCAGCCACCTAAACAACCCGGTGGCAGCTAAGCGCATCGAAGCCGCCGTTGCGGCCGACCTAGCATCTCGAGGCACCCAGAAGCGCTCGACCACAGAGGTCGCCGAAGCAATCTTCGCGCTGCTTTAAAAACGTTTTCAACCCTTAGGTTTCAAGAAAGAGATAGATCATGTCAGATCTCAAGTTTGAAGTTATTCGCAACACCAACCCAAAGCCAGACGCCGAGCGCGAAGAGGTCTTGAAGGCTCCGGTGTTTGGCGCAAACCTAACCGACCACCAGGTTGTTGTAGTTTGGGAGAAAGACAAGGGCTGGCACAGTGCTCAGGTCTTGCCTTATGGCCCAATCATGATGGACCCATCGGCAGCCGTGCTTCACTACGGGCAAGAAATCTTTGAGGGTATCAAGGCTTATCGTCACGCCGACGGTTCAATTTGGACCTTCCGACCAGAGGCAAATGCAGCGCGACTTCAGCGCTCGGCTCGCCGAATGGCTCTGCCTGAATTGCCAACCGAAATCTTCGTTGAGTCGCTGAAGCAGCTAATCGCTGTCGATGGCGCCTGGGTGCCTGAGCCGGTAGACGAGAAGACTCTTTACATTCGCCCGTTTGAGATTGCAGCCGAGAACTTCCTCGGTGTTCGTGCCGCTCACCGCGCCGAATACCGTGTGATTGCATCACCGGTTGGCCCTTACTTCACCGGCGGCCTCAAGCCGGTATCAATCTGGATTGCCCTCGACTCGGCTCGCGCCGGCAAGCACGGCACCGGTGAGGCCAAGACTGGTGGAAACTACGCAGCCTCGCTACTGGCGCAAAACGAGGGCTACGAAAACGGCTGCTCGCAGGTTATGTTCCTAGATGCCGAGAGTTCGACCTACATCGAAGAGCTTGGCGGAATGAACCTATTCTTCGTTTACCAGGATGGTCACGTGGCGACCCCGGCCCTCGACGGAACCATTCTTCGTGGCATCACCCGCGACTCGGTGGTCACCCTAATCAAAGACCGTGGCATCGCAATCGAAGAGCGCAAGATCACCCTCGATGAGGTTCGCGCTGGCATCAACTCGGGCGAAATCGTCGAGGTATTTGCCTGTGGAACCGCCGCGGTAATCACGCCTATCGGGCAGTTCAAGAGCCGTGAAGAGACCATCGGCAAGGCAGATGCCGAGCCGGGCGCCCTAACCGTAAGCCTTCGCGAAGAACTAACCGGCATCCAGTATGGCAAGGTCGCCGACCGCCACAACTGGCTAGTCAAGCTCAGCGACTAATGCGGGTTGCACGCTTCAGCCTGAACGGCGAGCCAAAGTTTGGCATCGTCGACGGCCCTGAACTCGTTGTGCTCAACGGCCACCCCTTGGTTGGTGGCTACGACACTACCGGTGAGCGCGTTCCAATCAAGGATGTAAAGCTGCTTGCGCCGACCATTCCATCCAAGGTGGTTTGCGTTGGCTTGAACTATGCCGATCACGTTGCCGAGGTAAGTGGCGCTTCGGTTGCCACGGAGCCAACACTATTTCTAAAGCCTTCGAGCTCAATTGTTGGCCCGGGCGATGCAATCGTTTTGCCTACCCAAAGCGAGAAGGTTGACCTCGAGGTTGAGCTGACCATCGTGATGGGGCAGATTGCCAAGAACGTGAGTGAAAAGGATGCCCTTAACTATGTTTGGGGCTACACGGTGGCCAATGATGTGACGGCTCGTGACCTGCAAAACTCAGATCAGCAGTGGGCGCGTTCGAAGTCGTTCGACAGCTTCTGCCCGATTGGCCCATGGATTGAAACCGAGTTTGTGCCGGACGGTCAAGAGCTCACCTCACGCATAAACGGCGAGACCAAGCAGGCATCGACCATCGATCACATGCTGCACAGCGTGCCAAAGCTCATTTCATACATTTCACACAACATGACCCTGTTGCCGGGTGACGTTATTTTGACCGGAACCCCAGCCGGCATCACGCAGATTATTTCAGGTGACGTTGTCGAGTGTGAGATCGAGGGAATCGGTACCCTCGTCAACCCGGTCATCTAGGTCGGCCTCACCTCCTCTAGCGCCAGTCGTTTAGACTTGGAAGCATTATGTCTTCGCTAATCACAGCACCTTTTTCAACCGCCACCGGAGCCGACGTCAAGGTTCGTTTTTGCCCTTCGCCTACCGGTTTGCCGCACGTTGGTTTGATTCGTACCGCCCTATTCAACTGGGCTTACGCTCGTCACACCGGCGGAACCTTCCTTTTCCGCATCGAAGACACCGACGCAGAGCGCGATAGCGAAGAATCATTCGAAATGATCCTCGACGCACTCGGTTGGCTTGGTCTGACCTGGGATGAAGGCGTGAACGTCGGTGGCCCAGCCGAGCCATACCGCCAGAGCGAGCGCACCCAGATTTACCTGGAGGTCATCGAGAAGCTAAAGGCTTCCGGTCACATCTATGAAAGCTACCTAACCGGTGAAGAGATCGACGAGCGTAACAAGGCTGCCGGCCGTGCCGTTCAGCTTGGTTACGACAACTCAGAGCGCGACCTAAGCGAAGAGCAGAAGGCCGCCTACCGTGCCGAAGGACGCAGCCCAGCGCTTCGACTTCGCGTGCCAGAGACCGACATTGTCTTCACCGACCTGGTTCGCGGCGAAATCAAGTTCCCTGCCGGCTCTTTCCCAGACTTCGTCGTGGTTCGCCCGAACGGCCAGCCGCTTTACACGCTGGTTAACCCGGTTGACGACGCACTCATGGGTGTTACCCACGTGCTTCGCGGCGAAGACCTGTTGTCTTCGACCCCACGTCAGATTGCCCTCTACAACGCTATGTACGAGGCCGGAATCACTAAGTTCATCCCGCAGTTCGGCCACCTTCCTTATGTGATGGGCGAGGGCACCAAGAAGCTTTCGAAGCGCGACCCAGAGGCTAACCTGTTTCACCACCGCGACCGCGGTTTCATCCCAGAGGGTCTGCTCAACTACTTGTCACTACTCGGCTGGGGTCTAAGCGCAGATCAAGACATCTTCACCATGGAAGAGCTGGTTGCGGCATTCGACGTCAAGAACGTAAACCCGAACCCGGCCCGGTTTGACCAGAAAAAGGCCGATGCAATTAACGCGGCTCACATCCGTTTGCTCACCTTGGATGACTTCAAGTCGCGCCTAATGCCTTACCTGCAGAGTGCCGGTGTAGTTGGCGCAAGCATTACCGCCGAAGAAGACGCCATCCTCACCGCTGTTGCGCCGCTGATTCAGGAGCGTCTAGTTGTGCTCAGCGAAGCACCTGACCTGGTGAGCTTCTTGTTCAAGACCGCAGACAAGATCATCATCGAAGACGATGCAAAGGCCGGGCTACCAGAGAACACTGCCGAGGTTCTTCACGCAGCCGTCGCCGCTCTAGAGCCTATTGCCGCCGGCGACTTCAAGACCGAGACCGTGCAGGCAGCTCTTCAAGCAGCGCTAATCGATGGTTTAGGCCTAAAGCCTCGCGTGGCATTTGGCCCGCTTCGCACCGGAATC
The DNA here is from genome assembly GCA_947453475.1 of Microbacteriaceae bacterium. GTDB lineage: Bacteria > Actinomycetota > Actinomycetes > Actinomycetales > Microbacteriaceae > Rhodoluna. The sequence goes on along the minus strand of CANGGK010000016.1, from coordinate 6,400 downwards.
TCAGGTCGCCGCATCTCGCCACCGCTGTTCGAGTCGATGGAAATTCTTGGCAAGGCAGAGACGATTGCTCGTCTAACTGCGTTTGCCAGTGCCGTCTAAAAACGGCTAGAATGGTAAATCGAGCCCGCGGGCTCGAGCAGTACCTTGGGGTATGGTGTAATTGGCAACACGGAGGTTTCTGGTACCTTTGTTCTTGGTTCGAGTCCAGGTACCCCAGCTTTGAAAATCGCTTCCTACGGGAAGCGATTTCGCTTTAACCGGCAGATAAATCAGGCGCTTTTCGAACTAGACCTCGGTTGATTCGCCGATCTGCAACCACTCATACTGACCGCCACTTTGCTCGGTTACCGACTGAATTCGACCGTTGTTTAGCTGGTTACCAAACTCGCTCAGGTGAATGTTGTGGGTTGGGAAGCAGCGCTTTGGTTTGACGGCCGCAATGAAGTCCATGACTTCAGAAATCTTGAGCCAGGGTGCCGATGCCGGGCAGGCCAGAATCGCGACCTCGCGGTCGGGTTGAGTGAAGCTGTCGCCAGGGTAGTAGAGCTTGCCGTTGACCATCACGCCGCAGTTCTGCACCAGCGGAATTGAACGGTGAATCTCGGCGTGGATGTCGCCAAAGAACTCGAGCGTGAAGCCACCGACCTCATAAAAGTCACCGTGGTGAACCGGGTTCAGTTTGAAAGTCGGGCGTGAAGCGGCCAGGCGTTTACAGACTTCATCCGTGCCGTAAATGGTGATGTCTGGGTTGAGGTCGATGATGCGATCGAGCTGCTCTTCGAAGCAGTGATCGTCATGGATGTGGGTAATCACGATGGCTTGAACGCCGCGGCGCCCTTCAAGCGACTGGGTGTACATGCCCGGGTCGAGAATTAGCAACTGGCCATTCTCCTCGATTTCGAGGCAGGCGTGGCCAAACTTTGTGATCTTCATGGCTTCATTCTGTCAAGGTTTACGCCCGCCCGCGCATAGGATTTGAAGGCAATCCCTTGCCACAAATTCATTCGGAGACCTAATGGACGAGCAACAACAGCACCGGGCCAAGCCTTCGGGCTTCAACCCTGGATGGGTGTTTCTGCCGGCCATTGCCTTGGTTGCCGGCTTAGTTTTCGCGGCCACCATCACCATAATTAACCTGCTCGGTTCAACCGAAACCAACTTGGGCTTCTGGTGGTCTTTCGTTTGGCTTGTGCCCGTCTTGGTGATTGGGCGCTATGTCGTGGTCTTTCTCGAACGCCGGCTTCGCTTCGAATCGACTCTGGCTGCCAACCTGACTGAGATGAAGCAAGCCCAAAAAGTGCGCCCGGCCGGCGAGCTCAGGCTAGAGAAGGTCACCAATTGGTCAGTTATTGGCGTCGTGGCGCTCGCGCTATCGGTTGCCATTCTCGGTTGGTCAATCGGCGGTTTGAGCCCGCAGGCAAGCGTTGAGCGCTTCATGGCCGTCTTGTTGATCGCTGCACCACAGGCCCTCTGGCTGGCCTTGCCATCCGTGTCGAAGCTGGCCACGGCCATTGCGGCATTCAATCAAATTTTCTACACCGATCGCGCTCAGTTCGATGCGCTCGGTTCGGTCGACATGGTGCTGTTTGACAAGACCGGAACCCTAACCACCGCAGAGCGTCGTTTCATCGGCGCTAATCTGACCCACGGTTCGCCGCTCTCGAGCACGGATGAACTGCTGGCGATTGCTGCCGGTGTTGAACAGAACTCTGAGCACCCAATTGCGGTGGCCATCTTCGAAGAGGCCAAGCACCGCGACATCGAACCGTTAGACGTCAAAGATTTTCGACAGATTCCTGGCCAGGGTGCCGCCGGTACTTTTGAGGCGCAAACCATCGTGGTCGGTGGCCCAATCATTTTGACCTCGCGCAACATGACTCTGTATGTTGGCGATTTGGTGAAGTGTGATGCCGCGAACCATGCCGGGCACACCGTGCTTTTTGTGATTCGTGACACCGAACTGCTGGGTTGGCTCGAACTGGGCGATCACGTGCGCGGCAGCTCGAAGACGGCGGTTACCGCACTTCAATATGAGCGTAAGCGCATTGGCTTGCTAACCGGAGATGCTCAGGGCGTTGCCACTTCGGTCGCAAACGAACTAGGCATAACCGAAACCTTTGCCGAGGTGCTTCCGCATCAGAAGGCCGACGTGGTTAGCCGACTGCAGGCAGACACCTCAAAGATTGCAATGGTCGGCGATGGCATAAACGATGCCCAAGCATTGAGGCAAGCCAATGTTGGCATAGCCTTCGGTGTCGACGACTCGGAGCCCGTCGAATCGGCGGGCATCACCATTGCTTCGACCGACCCGGTGCTTTTTGCGCGTGCCTTGATTCTGTCTAAAAAAGCTGCCAAAAAGGTGAGACGCAACCTAACCTGGACTCTGATTTACAGCGCAATCACCTTGCCGCTTGCCGCCGGAGCACTCGGTGGAATCGGCCTGAGTATCTCGCCCGCAGTTGCTGTTGGGCTTTCGCTCGGCATGACAGCCATTGTTTTGATCAACACTCGCAGTTTGCGCAGAGGCTAACCCGATGACCATTCGACTAGGCCTAATCATCAACCCGAGTTCGGGCCGCGGCAAGGGCGCAGCCAGAGGTGCACAGGTGCTCAAGGCGCTCGATGCACGAGATCAGACCTATCTCGATTTATCTGGTGCAACCATCGATGAAGCGAATGCCAATGCCCGGCATGCAATCAACGACGGGCAGATCGACGGCCTGATCGTGGTTGGTGGCGACGGCATTGCTCACCTAGGCGTAAACATTGCCTGTGACACCGGCATAACGTTGGGCATCATCGCTGCGGGCACCGGCAACGACTTGGCGCGGAGCCTCGGTATGCCCGAGGGTGATGTTGTCGCCGGTACCAACGCGGTGCTCGATAAATTGGCGACACCCCGAAGGGTCGACGCCATCAAGGCGCACAGTTCAACCGGAGATTTCTGGTTCTTTGGCACAGCTTCGGCCGGCTTTGACGCTCTCTGTAATCAGCGAGCAAACCAGATGAGTTGGCCCAAAGGTCAGCGCCGTTACGACATTGCCATGGTTCTTGAACTCGCAAAGTTCAAACCAATTCACTACGAAGCAACCATCGATGGTGAACACAAGTCTTTCGACGCGATGCTTTGCGCAGTTGCCAATGGGCCTGCCTTCGGCGGGGGCATGATGATTGCTCCTGAGGCCAAGGTAGACGACGGTTACCTCGACTTATTCATCGTTCACGCGATGAGCCGCCTCGAGCTTCTCAAGGTTTTTCCGAAGGTATACACCGGCGGGCACGTGACGCACCCGGCCGTTGAATTCGTGCGTGCAAAGTCGGTCAAACTCTCGTCTGGAAACATGCCGGTATACAGCGATGGTGAGGCTCGCGGGCATTCGCCGCTAACCGCCACCGTGGTACCAAACGCGCTCTCGGTTTTTGCCTAGGGCGCTAGCCACACGCTTCGACTAGCGCGGTGCCGCCATCTGTGGCATAATCGACAGGTTGCAAAAAACGGTCCCATCGTTTAGCGGCCTAGGACACCGCCCTCTCACGGCGGCAGCAGGGGTTCAAATCCCCTTGGGATCACGATTACCTCTCTCGATGCATTGACTCGGGAGAGGTTTTCTCTTATCCAGGTTATGCGGTTTTGCGAAGTCGCGTGATGCCCGCGAAAATCACAATCAAGAACACCGGGATGAGTGCAGCTAGGTTTAGCCCGAGAAACATGAAGCCGGCAAGAATCGAACCGGCCACCGCGCCACCGAAGGCACCCGAGAGGTTCATCAAAGAGTCGCTCAACCCCTGAACGTTGGTCTTCTCTTCAACCGGAAGTGTGGCGGTCAACAGAGCTGCGCCACCCACGGTGGATGCCGACCAGCCCAAGCCCAGCAAGAACAGGCCGATGGTAACCATGGTTCGATCATCCTGGCCAAAGCCGGCGATTGCCAGCGCAGTTACGTAAATCAACTGCCCAAGGATGACGGTCTGCACTCGGCCGAGCTTGTCTGAAAGCCAACCGAAAACCGGCGAGAAGGCATACATGCCAGCGATGTGAAGGCTGATGGTGAAACCGACCACGACAAGGTCGAAGCCCATGCCCTTCATGTGAATCGGCGTCATCGACATAACCGACACCATGACCATGTGGCTCAGAGCAATCGCACTGATTGCAAAAGCGGCCTTTGGGTAGCGCTTCAGGGTTGCAATTGCTGTTGCAAATGAGGTTTTGCCCTTGATTTTCGCGGCATTTAGCTGCTTGGCAACTAACAGCGGGTCTGGGCGCAGGCCGAACCAGAAGACCGAGGTTGCCGCAATCTGAGAGATGATCGTGAACAAAAACGGGCCGGTCATCGAAGGTAGCCCGAGTGCGTGACCAACGATTTCGCCCGGGCCAAACATGTTCGGGCCAATCACGGCACCAAACGTTGTTGCCCAAACCACCACAGATAGATCGCGGCCGGTCGAGCGGCTCGACGGAAGGTCAGTTGCGGCGAATCGAGCCTGAAGGCCAACTGCCGAGCCGGCTCCGAGCAAAAATAGGGCAAGCAAGAGCAGCGGAAAAATCTGCACGGCCGCAGCGGTAATCACCAGTGATGCTCCGGTGATTGCTAAAGCAGCTCCGGTGGCGAGAGAAACGCGACGCCCTCGAGCAAATGCCAAGCGAGCCAATGGAATGGCCCAGGTTGCGGCGCCGAGCGTGCTAAAGGTTGCCGCTGAACCAGCCCAGGATGGTGAGCCCGATAGGTGTGCCGCCAGCAACGAACCAATCGAGAGGGTAGAACCAAGCCCGAAACCAGAGAGCACCTGCCCTGCGGTCAATACTCGGATGGTTTTTTTCTGGAGGAAATCCAGCCCGTTATCGCTCATCCCGCTAGCCTATACCGGCGCAATCTGCCCGGGCGCAAGGTAAACTTTTAGTTCAATCGTTTTGAGGTGTTTGTATGACAAATAAGCCGTTAACTCTGGCCGAAAAGGTATGGAACGACCACTTGGTCGCCAAGGGTGAAAATGGTTCGCCCGACCTGCTCTACATCGACTTGCACCTAGTTCACGAGGTCACCAGCCCGCAGGCCTTCGACGGCCTTCGCCTCGCCGGCCGCCCGGTTCGCCGCCTCGACCTAACCATTGCCACCGAAGACCACAACACGCCAACCTGGGACATCGACAAGCCGATCGCCGACATCACCAGCCGCACCCAAATCAACGCGCTTCGCGACAACGCCAAAGAGTTTGGCGTTCGCATTCACTCACTCGGTGACGCAGAACAGGGCATCGTTCACGTGGTTGGTCCTCAGCTTGGCCTAACCATGCCCGGAATCACCGTGGTTTGTGGCGACTCACACACTTCAACCCATGGCGCATTCGGTGCGCTGGCGATGGGCATCGGCACCTCTGAGGTTGAGCACGTGCTCGCCACCTCGACCTTGCCACTAAAGCCATTCAAGACCATGGCGATCAACGTAGAGGGAACCCTTCGCCCAGGCGTTACTGCGAAAGACATCATCCTTGCCGTGATTGCCAAGATTGGCACCGGCGGCGGTCAGGGCTTCGTGCTCGAATACCGCGGCAGCGCCATCCGTGCGCTTTCTATGGAAGCCCGCATGACGATTTGCAACATGTCAATCGAAGCCGGTGCACGTGCCGGAATGGTTGCCCCAGACCAAATCACCTACGACTACCTCGAAGGTCGCCCACACGCACCACAGGGTGCCGACTGGGATGGAGCTCTCGCTTACTGGAAGACTCTGCCTACCGACGAGGGAGCAAAGTTTGACGAAGAGGTATTCCTCGACGCCAACACCCTCGACCCGTTTGTGACCTGGGGCACCAACCCTGGTCAGGGAATCAGCCTGAACGACAACGTGCCAAGCCCTGATGACTTCAGTGACCCGAACGACAAGGCCGCTGCAATTCGCGCCCTTGAGTACATGGATCTAACCCCGGGCACGCGCATGAAGGACATCGCGGTGAACACCGTATTCCTTGGCTCTTGCACCAACAGCCGCATCGAAGACCTTCGCGCTGCTGCGGCAATCATCGAGGGTAAGCAGAAGGCCGATGGGGTTCGCTTCATGGTTGTGCCTGGTTCAGCGCGAGTGCGTCTGCAGGCTGAGGCTGAGGGGCTAGACAAGATCTTCAAGGACTTCGGTGCAGAATGGCGTTTCGCCGGCTGCTCGATGTGCCTTGGCATGAACCCAGACCAGCTGGCACCGGGTGAGCGTTCAGCGTCTACCTCGAACCGAAACTTTGAAGGTCGCCAGGGCAAAGGTGCTCGCACCCACCTGGTTTCGCCACTTGTGGCGGCAGCAACCGCGATTCGCGGAACCCTGTCAGCACCGGCCGACCTTATTGACTCAGCGGAGGCTAACTAATGGAAAAGTTTGAAGTATTCACCGGCGTCGGCGCACCACTGCGT
>CANGGK010000015.1 GCA_947453475.1 Microbacteriaceae bacterium | reverse complement strand
TCGGTTGTGCCATTTGGGCTCGTTACCTGCTTGCGCAGTGCCTCGGGGCTCTTACCCGAAGCGACCAAGAGCTCGGCTGCGCCCAAGAATGTCTCGTTCACTAGCAGAGCGGCATCCTGGTCATTGAAGCCATGATGAACCGCAGCCTTGGTTAGCTGCTCGATTAGATAAAACACGTAAGCCGGGCCAGAACCAGAAATTGTGCTCAGCGCGTCAATCTTTGATTCTTCAAGAACTATGGTTTTGCCAACGGTTTCAAAAAGCTCAACCGTGGTTGCGACTGCCCAGTCGGTTGCCCGCTCGCCAGCGGCAATGCCGGTCACTGCACGGCCGACGATGGCCGGAGTGTTTGGCATGGCACGAACTACGCCAACGTCTTCAGGAAGAACAGCTTCCATTGATGCGGTGGTCACACCAGCGGCAACGCTGATGACCAACGCATTGTCATTGATGCTCTCGGCAATTTCGCCCAATACTTCGGTGACGTATGCCGGCTTGACACCGACCAAAACCAAATCGGCTCCGGCAACCGCCATCGCGTTTGCGTCGGCTCCGTTTTCAATGGCAAAGGCGTGCACACCGAGTTCATCGATGTGTTTTTCGGCACTGGCAGCACTCTTGGTGCTCACCGAAATGTGCTCAGGGTTGAAGCCCGACTTCAAGAGGCCGGCAAGGATGGCTCCGCCCATTGAACCTGAGCCAAGAATTGCGATGCGGTTGATATTCACGTCTTCAGTTTAGGCGAGGGCATTTGTCGGTGGCGGTTGATAGTTTTGAGTCATGGCTAACCCAAAATCAAATTTCGTTTGCACCGAGTGCGGCTGGTCGACCCCAAAGTGGGTCGGTCGCTGCGGCGAGTGTCAGGCATGGGATTCCATGCAGGAGGGTGCTGCAGGTGGGGGCCGAGGCCTCGGAGTCTCGAAACAGGTTCGCGCCCTGAAGCTTGTCGAGTCATCGGCCGCCAAACCGATCACGGATGTTTCGACCGAGCGCGTTGCCGCTTGGTCTACCCAGGTTGGCGAATTCGACCGCGTTTTGGGCGGAGGGCTAGTTCCTGGCGCCGTGGTTTTGCTCTCTGGTGAACCCGGAGTCGGCAAGTCAACCTTGCTTTTGGAAGTCGCTGCTAACACAGCCAAGTCTGGAAAGCGGGTTCTCTACGTCACCGGCGAAGAATCGGTCGGGCAGGTTCGCCTGAGAGCCGAACGCACCGGTGCGCTAACTGACAATCTCTACCTAGCTGCCGAAACCGACCTCTCTACCGTTCTCGGGCAAATCGATGCCGTCGGCCCAGAGCTTCTAGTTGTTGACTCGGTTCAAACCATCGCCGCCAGCGAGATTGACGGTGCCGCCGGAATGCCTTCGCAAATTCGTGAAGTTGCTGCCAACCTAATTCGCGTTGCGAAAGAACGAGCTTTGCCGGTTATTCTCGTCGGCCATGTAACCAAGGATGGGTCCATCGCCGGGCCGCGCGCACTTGAACACCTAGTTGACGTCGTTTGCCACTTCGAGGGTGATCGCCAAACCTCGTTGCGTTTTGTTCGTTCGCTGAAGAACCGCTTTGGCCCGACCGATGAGGTTGGCTGTTTCGAAATGACCGGCGAGGGCATCAATCAGGTTAGCGACCCAAGCGGAATGTTTCTTTCTCGCGGCGACGCACCTGTTTCGGGAACCTGCGTAACCGTGACCGTAGAAGGAAAGCGCCCGCTTATTGCCGAAGTTCAGGCCTTGGTTGTGAAATCATCTACTCCTCAACCTCGCCGAGTTACCAACGGTGTCGACTCTGCTCGCGTGGCAATGCTCTTGGCGGTCTTAGAGCGCCGCGCTGGGCTACGTTTGAGCGATTCTGACGTATACGTTTCTACCGTTGGCGGCGTGCGCCTCACCGAGCCCGCAGCCGACCTAGCCATTGCACTAGCCATCGCGTCAGCGGTTCAAGACAAACCAATCGCACACAATCTTGTGGCTTTTGGTGAAATCAGTTTGGCCGGCGAAATTCGCAAGGTTTCAAACGGCAAGATCAGAGCCAACGAGGCAACACGACTGGGTTTCATCCGTTCGGTCGATTCAGAGGTTGGCGATCTTCGAGCAGCCCTGAGCCTCGGCCTTAACTGGTAAACGGCGGCCGGCTTTCGCCGGCCACCGCATCTATCAGGGGGGATAGCCTATTTACCGCTTGGGCGTAGCGACCGCGTTGGCCTGGCTCAAAGCGTTGCTGAGAAACGCCCCAGAAAACCCTTGTACATCGGACAAAACCGTACAGACTTTGTGCAATTTCGTACATTTCTCAGATTAGTTCAATGTCTGGGGTTACCCATAGTTTTTTATTAAAGAGGTCTCAAATTGAGATTGATAGTTTGGGGGCGCAGAATCGGGGTTGGGTGATGCATCAAGCGCGAAGCCTGCAGGCAGATCGAGCTAGGGCTCTACTGTTGTCGTTTGCGATTAGCCATAATGCGCATGATTTTTGCAGATTCTTGACAGTTGTAGCACTTCGGGAATTCGGCGCAATTTCGGCAACGATGATTCGGGTCGAACAAGACCAATCGCTGAGAACGGTGGGGCAGTATGGACAACCACGAATCGAATTTGACGGAGCCGAGACATTTTCCGAATCAGCCCGCACCCTGAAACTAGCCATTCAGTCGAACGACATGGCTTGGGCAGATGTGCTGGCACCAGCCACTGACAAGCCGATGAGCTTTCTTGCGATTCCTTTCAGCCCAAGCGGTGAAACCCTGGGGGCTCTCGGCCTATTCTTCAGGCGTGCAACCGACGCGGTTCTCATACCGAGTGCCGAACTCGAACTAATGCAACTACTCTCAGAACTCATCGCCGTTAACTCACTTCCACGCATGCGTGCCAGCGGCTTGCTGTCGAAGATTTACTTCGACGCCGATTCACTCGAAGAAATCTCGGCGATCAGCCCGCGTCAATTGCAAATCTTGGATGAAATGGCGGTTGGCAAAACCAACGCACAGATAGCAACCGCACTCAGCGTCAGCGAATCAACCGTGAAACAGGAATCGGTTCGCATCTTCAAGATCTTGGGGGTCAACTCACGCCAAAGAGCGGTATCGGTAGGTAAAGAGATGGGCATCATCTAGGCTGAAGACACCAGCCCGAAAGGCCCAAGAATGACCGCTCAAATGCGTGCCTCGTACCTTCTAAAACAGGGGGAAGTCGCGCTTAACTCGGGCAAACTACCCGGAGCGCTGAAGGCAATAGTAAACCCAGGCCTCTAACCAATCGAAGTCGGCTGCCCCTAGAGTTTGCTATTAGGCAATTAGTTCAGGATGAACTGAACCGGCGCCGAAGCTACGTTGTTCACAGTTACGGTGAGCTTGTATGAGGCTCCACCGGCAATTACCTTCTTTTCGGTGGCCGCGTCACAGCCGGTGCTGCTCGAATAGACGCGATCCCAGGCGGTTGCCGGTGCGACCATAGGAACACCCGGGGTCAGCAGAACTGTAACCGGCGGTTGAGCGTTTTTGCGACTCAAGCAGTCGGCGTTGTTCCAGATAAGTTCGCTGCCGCTGGTTACCTTCATGAATGACACCTCGACGCTGGCATTGAAGTTGCAAGCAACCGTGCCATTGTTGGTCAACGCGAAACCAAGGTATGGCTTCTCTGCTGACTTGAAGGTAGATTGAGCAACCTTGCCGTTGCCGACACTCGCCTGAACGGTCACGGTGCCCGGGGCACAATCGGTAATCGCGCCGGCAGTTGCCGGGGCAGAAACGCTAGCCGCCGGCTTTGGCTCACCAGGGTTGAATACACCTGAAACAAAGCCGACGATGCCCGCCACAACGTTCCAAACAATGACGACCACAAGTGCGAGCACAACAAGTGCGACTATGCGACGGTTGCGGTAGGTGGTTGGCGACGTGCGATTGCGTGGAGAGCTCATAAACCTAGGTTAACTATGAGTCGGCTTAGAGAGTGCGAAGCATCCTCGTGTTGCCCAAAGTGTTCTGCTTGACTCGAGCCAAATCGAGGAACTCGGCAACACCGTCGTCGTTTGAACGAACCATTTCGGCATAGGTGACCGAGTCAACCGGAACATCCGAGATTTCTTCGAAGCCAAACTTAGAGAAGAAGTCGACCTCAAAGGTTAGGCAGAACACGCGCTTGGTGCCGATGGCATCGGCTCGTTCGAGAAGGGCCGAGACGATTGCCTTGCCCACACCGTGGCCGCGCATGTGGTCGGCGACAACCACCGAGCGAACCTCGGCAAGGTCTTCCCACATCACGTGCAAGGCACCAGCGCCGACGACGAATTCATTTTCATCAACGGCTACCAAGAACTCAGGTACGTGCTCATACAGGTCTACAAGCTCGCGACCAAGCAATACGCGCGCGCCCTCGATGGACTGGCGGATTGCCTGAATTTGCTTTACGTCACCGGTGGTTGCCGGGCGAACGCGAACTGAACTGTGGGTCATGTTTCAAGAATAGTTCAGGTTACAGAAATAGAAATGCCCCCGGATTCGGCATCCGGGGGAATTTCTAATTTTGTCTAGTAGACGCCAGGCTCGGTCTGCTGGTCATCCTCGACAGCCGGGGTTGGCGGAACGGTCGCCTGAGTAGAGGCGTGCGACGCGTTTGCGAAAACAAATTCGCCGTCAACGTAATCGACCTTCACGTGGTGCGCATTCAACAACTGACCGTGCAGAATCTGCTCGCTCAACTTGTCTTCAACCTCGCGCTGAACTGCGCGACGCAATGGTCGGGCACCTAGCGTTGGGTCGAAGCCAATCTCGATCAGGCGATCCTTGGCCGACTGTGAAACCTCGATAGTCATATCGCGGTCTTCTAGGCGAACGGCAAGACGCTTGATGAACAGGTCAACAATCTGAACCAGCTCGGCCTTGGTTAGCTGAGGGAACACGATGGTCTCATCGACGCGGTTTAGGAACTCAGGGCGGAAGCTCTTCTTCAGCTCTTCGTTGACCTTGCCCTTCATGCGCTCGTACTCGTTGGCTGAATCGCCCTCGAGAGCAAAGCCCATGGTGCCGCGTGAAATGTCACGGGTTCCGAGGTTGGTGGTCATGATGATGATGGTGTTCTTGAAGTCAACAACACGACCCTGACCATCGGTCAAGCGGCCCTCTTCAAGAATCTGAAGAAGCGAGTTGAAGATGTCTGGGTGAGCCTTCTCGATCTCGTCGAACAAGACAACGCTGAATGGCTTGCGGCGAACCTTCTCGGTTAGCTGGCCACCCTCTTCGAAGCCGACGAAGCCCGGAGGGGCACCGAATAGACGGCTGACGGTGTGCTTCTCGCCGTACTCTGACATGTCTAGTGAGATGAGTGCGTTCTCATCGTCGAACAGGAACTCGGCAAGGGCCTTGGCCAGCTCGGTCTTTCCGACACCGGTTGGGCCGGCGAAGATGAAAGAACCAGAAGGACGGTTTGGGTCCTTCAGGCCGGCACGCTGGCGACGAATCGACTTTGAGATTGCCGCGATGGCGTCCTCCTGGCCGATAACGCGCTTGTGCAGTTCGTCTTCCATGAAGATGAGCTTTGCGCTCTCCTCCTCGGTCAACTTGAATACTGGGATGCCGGTTGCCTGAGCAAGAACCTCGGCAATCAAACCCTCGTCGACGATGCCTTGCGCGGCAACGTTGCCAAGGCGGAACTGCTTCTCGCGCTTCACACGCTCGATGTTCAGCTTCTTCTCTTCGTCGCGCTTTGATGCTGCAAGCTCGAAGTCTTGGTCTTCAATGGCTTTCTCTTTGGCAACCTTGATTGCAACAATCTGCTCTTCGATTTCACGAAGTTCAGGAGGTGAAGAAAGAATCGAAAGACGCAGACGAGCGCCGGCCTCATCGATTAGGTCGATGGCCTTGTCTGGCAAGAAGCGGTCGGTGATGTAGCGGTCTGAAAGCTGTGCAGCCGCAACGATTGCGCCGTCGGTGATTGAGACCTTGTGGTGAACCTCGTAGCGGTCGCGAAGGCCCTTCAAGATGTTGATTGCCATTGGCAAGCTTGGCTCGTTGACCATTACCTGCTGGAAGCGGCGGGTTAGAGCGGCGTCTTTTTCGAAGTGCTTGCGGTATTCATCCAAGGTGGTTGCACCGATGGTCTGTAGCTCGCCGCGAGCAAGCAGTGGCTTCAAAATCGAGGCAGCGTCGATCGCACCTTCGGCAGCGCCCGCGCCAACCAGGGTGTGAATTTCGTCGATGAATGTGATGATGTCGCCACGGGTGCGAATCTCCTTGGTCACCTTCTTGAGGCGCTCTTCGAAGTCACCGCGGTAGCGTGAGCCGGCGATGAGCGAGCCCATGTCTAGGGTGTAAAGCTGCTTGCCCTTTAGAGTCTCTGGAACGTTGCCGTTCACGATTGCCTGAGCTAGGCCTTCAACCACCGCGGTCTTACCAACGCCAGGCTCACCGATAAGAATCGGGTTGTTCTTGCCACGACGAGAAAGAATCTGCATGACGCGTTCGATTTCGCGCTCGCGACCGATGACCGGGTCGAGCTTTCCGTCGGCAGCCGCCTGGGTTAGGTTGCGACCAAACTGGTCGAGAATCTGCGAACCCTTTTGCTTCTCGGTGTTGTCGCCTCCGACCGCAACGGTCTCTTTGCCCTGAAAACCAGATAGCAACTGGATGACCTGCTGGCGAACGCGGTTGGTGTCTGCGCCGAGCTTGGTGAGCACCTGTGCGGCAACACCTTCGCCTTCACGGATGAGACCCAAGAGCAGGTGCTCGGTGCCGATGTATGAGTGGCCAAGCTGCAGGGCTTCGCGAAGCGAAAGCTCGAGCACCTTCTTGGCACGTGGGGTGAATGGAATGTGACCGGCAGGAGCCTGCTGGCCCTGACCAATGATCTCTTGCACCTGCTGGCGCACAGAGTCGAGGTTAATACCAAGCGACTCAAGAGCCTTGGCCGCGACGCCTTCACCCTCGTGAATTAGACCCAAGAGGATGTGCTCGGTGCCGATGTAGTTGTGGTTTAGAAGCTTTGCTTCTTCTTGTGCAAGCACAACAACTCGACGAGCCTTGTCGGTGAATTTCTCGAACATTTTGTCTCCATTCGAAGCCTTTGATTTCAGGCTTCTAATGAAGATGTTAGGTCTTATTTCTTGTCGTTTGTTGGCTGTTCGCTATGGGGAGAAGCGAGCGAGGCGAAAGGTTATTTCGACTCGGTATTCGAACCCACGCCAGTCGCAGAATTACTAGACGCCGTCTGAGCCGCTCGCATTTCAGCTTCAATTTCTGAATAGACCTTGCGCTCGGTGCGGTCGGCTCGAAGAATCGAACGCATCATGATCCAGAACAAACCACCGACCAAAATTGGTGGCACGAGCGAAAGAAACGCATCCCAGAAGATTGACCAGTCCATGCGATGAGCCTAACTTTTTAGTCTGAGAAAAGGGTGGGTTACTTGACCAGCGGGAACATGATGGTCTCGCGGATGCCGAGGCCGGTGAGGCTCATCAGCAGACGGTCGATGCCCATGCCCATGCCGCCCGAAGGTGGCATTCCGAATTCGAGAGCCTTCAAGAAGTCTTCGTCTAGCTTCATAGCCTCAGGGTCGCCGGCTGCTGCCAGGGTTACCTGCTCAACAAAGCGCGCACGCTGAACTACCGGGTCAACGAGCTCTGAATAACCGGTTGCCTGCTCGTAGCCGCGGATGTAAAGGTCCCACTTCTCGACGACGCCCGACTTTGAGCGGTGGTCGCGGGTTAGCGGTGAGGTATCAACCGGGAAGTCGATGACGAAGGTCGGGTTGACCAGGTCACCCTTTACGAAGTGCTCCCAAAGCTCTTCTACATACTTGCCGGCAAGTGGGTGTTCGATCTCGATTCCGACCGACGAAGCAAGCTTTTTCAATTCGGCAATCGGAGTCTCGGGGGTGATGGTTACACCGGCTGCCTCTGAGAGCGACTCATACATCGAGATGCGTGGCCAGTTGCCGCCAAGGTCATTGACCGTGCCGTCTTCGAGAACAACCTGGTGGGTGCCGAAGACATCCATGGCAGCGTTCTGTATTAGCTTCTGAGTTAGGTCGGCGATTGAGTTGTAGTCACCGTAAGCCTGGTAGGCCTCGAGCATGGCGAACTCTGGCGAGTGAGTGCGGTCGGCGCCCTCATTGCGGAAGTTGCGGTTGATCTCGAATACGCGATCGATGCCACCGACGACGGCGCGCTTTAGGAATAGTTCAGGCGCGATGCGCAAGAAAAGTTCGGTGTCGAAAGCGTTTGAGTGGGTCTTGAAAGGGCGAGCCGATGCGCCACCGTGAATGGTCTGCAGCATCGGGGTTTCAACCTCTAGGTAGGCCTCTTCTTCGAAGGTGCGACGCAGCGACTGCATTACCTTCGAACGAATCTTGACTACCTCGCGAGCACGGTCGCGAACGATTAGGTCGATGTAACGGTGACGAACGCGGAACTCTTCGCCTAGGTCGTTGTGCAGGTTTGGTAGCGGGCGAATGGTCTTGGCGGCCATCAACCACTCGTCGGCAAGAATCGAAAGTTCGCCGCGCTTTGAGGTGATAACTTCACCCGAAACGAATACGTGGTCGCCCAGGTCAACTAGGTCTTTCCAATCCTGAAGGCGCTCTTCGCCAACCTTGTCGAGTGAAAGCATCGCTTGGATGCGCTCGCCCGAGCCAGCCTGAAGGGTTGCAAAACAGAGCTTTCCGGTGTTGCGAAGAAACACGATGCGGCCGGCAATGCCAACAATCTTGCCGGTAGCAACGTCAGCCTCGAGGCCCGGGTTCTCGGCACGCACGGCATCGATGGTGGTGGTAACAGGAACACTAACCGGGTAGGCGTCGCCCATTTCGTTTAGGCGGTCGCGCTTAGCCAAGCGAACAGCAATCTGCTCAGGCAGATCGTCTTCGAAGGCGTCTTCGGTCTGAATTAGGTCATCGCTCATGCGGATGGCTCCTGAAAATCGATGGTGAGGTTGTCGATAAGTCTTGTGCTGCCAACCACCGCGGCGATCAGCATCAAAGCCCGGCCGGTGAAACTGTCGTCGATAAGTTCGAAACTGTTCGGGTCAACCAGGGTTAGGTAATCAAGTTTAGCCTCAGGCACGCCTTCGAGGCGGGCTCGCGCTGCATTGACCGCCAAAGATGGCTTCGCCCCTAGGGTTTCTGCGGCAGCTTTGCCAACATTGAGAGCCTTAGATAGCTGCCCGGCCACGACGAGCGCCGAGGCATCGAGATAGCGATTGCGACTAGACATTGCCAAGCCGGTCTGCTCACGAACGATTGGGGCCTCGATTATGTGCAGGTCTGGAAACTCGGTTTTGGCCATGCGCTTGATCAAGAACAACTGCTGGGCATCCTTGGCGCCAAAGACCGCGAAGTCTGGGTTCACAAGTTCGAAAAGGCGAGCAACCACGGCAAGCATTCCGTCAAAGTGACCAGGGCGAGCGGCACCCTCGAAGGTTTTGCCGACCAAACCTGATTGCAGAGCCGGGCGAAGCTTTGCGGCTGCATCTGCTGCCTCGGCCCCATCCGGGTAAATCACATCAACGGTTGGAGCAAAAAGTAGGTCGGCACCGGCGGCTTCGAGCACGGCGGCATCGGCCTCTAACGTGCGAGGATACTTATCGAAATCTTCACCGGCACCAAACTGCAGCGGGTTCACAAAGATAGAAACCACGACCAGGTCGGCATACTCGCGAGCCTTGGCAACCAGCGATAGGTGACCTTCGTGAAGCGCACCCATGGTAGGCACGAATGCGACCTTCAGGCCTGCGCAGCCGGGTAGCTCGCGCTCTTCATCAATTGCCGAGGTGAGTTCGGCGGCGGTAACGACTGTCTTCATTAGCTCAACAATTCATCTGGGTCTAGCGGCTGGTGCCCCTTGGCCAAGGCCTGCTCTACGGCACTGCGAATGGTCGGGGCGATTACCCCTCGAGCATCCTCGACGCCGATTTCCTCGAGCAACCCAATGGCCTGGTTGACGACCATTGCAGAAAACTCATTGGCAACTGAAACTGCCTCAAAATACTTGGCTCGGTTGTCTTCGCTAATCACAATCGGCTCGGCACCCATTTCAATGACTAACGCTTGCGCGATTGGCAGCGCAACCACAGGGGCAGCCACGGCGAAAAAACTTTCACGGATGCGAGCCAGGTCGATGCTGGTTCCGGTGAACGTCATTGCCGGGTGGATGGCAAGTGGAATTACGCCTTGCGCCGTTGCCGGGCCAAGGATGTTGTAGCCGAATTCGCCCGCGGTGTGAGCAACGAGCTGCCCCGAACGCCACATGCTGTTTTGGGCGATGCCGTTCACAGTTGGTGCAAGCTGGTCGGCGGGGATGGCGAGAAGAACGAGGTCAGCCTCTTCAAGAATGGCAGGCAATGTCTTGACCGGAACTTCTGGCAGCAGGGTTTCTGCGCGTTCGATATTTTTAGCATCGGTGGTTGCGATGCCAACAATGTAGTGGCCGGCTGCGGCCAAAGCCTGGCCGAGCACCGTGCCAACCGGCCCAGCACCGATGATGCCAACTGAAAGACGCCCCTGCATTAGGCCAGCGCCTCTCCGGTTTTTGGTGCCTCTAATTCGGCATCATCCTTGATGCGGCAAATTCGCTCGACGATGAGACCAACAACCACCATAAGAATCGAAGCCACCAGAGCAAATGCGTTCTGCCAAATTGACGATGGTGTGACCGGGGATGAAAGCTGCATCCAGATCACGCCGATGTGCCAACCCGAGAACATCGCGCCCGAAATGGCGGTGGCCTTGGCCAAGATCAAGAGGCGAACCGCATAGAACGGATTCAAGCGTTTAGGCCTAGGGCTGTTTGAGTTCTTCAGCTGCTCGGCGAGGGCGCGACGATAGCGAAGCATCGGAACAGCAAAGCTGCCAAGGATGACCGACACCACAACCAGGGTGAGAATCAAATTCAACTGCGTAACCGGAACCTGACCGCCGTTGGTCGTGATGATTTTCGAGAGCAGGTAGCCAGCCGTAGCAGTTGGAATTAACCAACCGATGAGAGTTAAAATCTTGGTAGGTTTCACTTGACTAACCAAACTTGGTCTTGAAGTGGTTCGGCTAGTTCAGCGACGCTTCCGTAGCCAGGCAGAATCGCATGCGGGTCTAGCAGCGACCAAGGCACAAGAACGAAAGCGCGTTCGAATGCGCGAGGGTGGGGAATGGTCAGTTCTTTGGTTGCCTTCAGAACATCGCCGTAGGTGATGATGTCGATGTCTAGGGTTCGTGAACCCCAACGCTCGAGGCGAATTCGACCGTGCTCGGTCTCGATGCGACGGATTTCGTTGAGCAATTCTTTAGGCTTCAGCGTGGTCTGAATCTGCACCACGCCATTCATGTAGTTCGGCTTCGATTCATCGATGCCATCTTCGGTCATTGCCGAAGATTCGACCAGCGGTGAGCAGAGCACCTTCGAGATGCCCTTGGTTGCCGCTAGCGCTTTGAGACCCGAGCGGATGGTCTTGCGACGCTTGCCCAGATTTCCGCCGATGGCTAGAACCGCGCGAACCGGTTCGGTCATGCGCGGCTGGCTTTCACGGTTACCGAAACGTCTTCGAACTCATAAATGATTGGTGCGTTTGGCTTGTGCACGGTGATTTTGGCCTTGATTACCGGGCCACCGGCAGGGCCGCCACCGAAATTCATCACCATGTCTAGAAGTCGCTGCGCCAACGTTTCGAGAAGGTCAACCGGTTGAGCTTTAACGTTGTCGACCAAAGCCTTAGCTAGGTCACCGTAGTGCACGGTCTTCGAAAGATCGTCGCCGAATGCCGCCGCGTCACCGTCAATCCAAACCGTGGCATCGATGTAGAAATCTTGCCCATTTTGGCGTTCGAAGTCGAAGACTCCGTGGTGTGCATAAACTCTCAAACCGGTCAGTTTGATTTTGTGTCGTTGTGGCTTTTGGCGCATGACTTAACTCTGCCCTGACTTGCCGTCTTCGGCAAACCGAAGTGCCTCAACAATCGCGATTGCATCATTGGTGGCAATCACGTTGTGAACTCGAACACCCCAGAGTTTGCGTTGCAAGAGTAGAGCGGTGAGCACGGCAGTGGCGAGGTCACGTCGACCATTGTTGATTTGCCCTGAAGATGAATCGGCCGAGTCTAGGTCGGCATCCAAGGCGCCCGCGATAAAGCGCTTTCGCGATGCGCCGACCAGAACCGGCAGCTCGAGCTTGTCGAGTTCGTCGAGGCGAGCCACTAGCTCCCAGTTTTGCCCCATGTCTTTAGCAAAACCGAGGCCCGGGTCAACGATGATTTTGTTGCGGGCAACTCCAGCGGCCACCGCTGCGTTAATGCGCAACTTGAGTTCGGCTGCCACCTCAGAGGCGAGGTCAAGATAAGTATTCAACTGATCCATGCCAGAGCTAAATCCGCGCCAGTGTGAAATGACAATTTCTGCTCCGGTTGCTGAGGCAACCGCGAACATCTTCGAGTCGGCAAGACCACCCGAAACATCGTTAATTATTTGAACTCCAGCAGAAACTGCAGCTAGAGCGGTGGTGGCATTCATGGTGTCGATGCTCAGGCGAATGTCACGGCGATTGGTTGCGGCGAGCTCGGCAACAAGTGCGTCGATAACCGGCATGACTCGAGAAAGTTCGACTTCGGGAGCCACTCGAGGTGCGCCGGGGCGAGTCGATTCGCCACCGATGTCGATGATGTTTGCTCCGCCGATGATGAGCACACGTGCGTGGTCTAGGGCAGCCGCTACCGAGTCGTATTCGCCACCATCGCTGAATGAGTCGGGTGTGACGTTTAGCACACCCATAACAAGTGGTCGCTCAAAGCCCTGCCGGTTTGAGGCAGCGCTGCTGCCGCTCACTTTGAAATCAGCCCCATGACCTCGGCCCGAGCGACTGGTTCAGAGTAAACCCCACGAGCCGCCATGGTCACGGTGTTTGCCTCTGGCTGGCGGGCACCACGTGAGACAACACAGTGGTGTCGAGCTTCGATGACAACAACAACTCCCTGAGTGCCCAGCCCTTCTTCGAGAGCATCAGCAATTTGAGCGGTGAGGTTTTCTTGAAGCTGAGGCCGAGCGCCGATGATTTCAACCAGTTTCGGCAAACGACCCAGACCAACCACTCGGTCGCTTGGCAGATAGGCAATGTGCGCAACACCGGTGAAAGGCAGCAGGTGATGCTCGCAGATTGAAACGAAGTCGATGTCTTTGAGAATCACAACTTCGATGTGTTCGGCCGGAAACGTATCGGCAATCGCCAACTTGGCATCTTGCCCAACGCCCTTGAAGAACTCCGCATACGCTTCAGCAACCTTGCTTGGAGTGGCCTGAAGCTCACTCCGGTTTGGGTCTTCGCCGATTGCCGAGATTAGCTCGACAACCGCCGCTTTGATGCGTTCGGAATCAATCACTGTTTATTAGGCCTTGCCCTTGGGAGCCGCTGGCTTCTTTGGTGCAGCGGGCTTTCGCGCAGCAGGCTTTGCGGTATTTTCTGCCTTGGTTGCGGCCGACTTGCGAGCCGAAGCCTTTGCCGCCGAAGAACCCTTTACCGGGATGGCGATTGGGGCAATCTTAGAAACCGGGCGAGACTTGCTCGACAACCACTGAGCGCGCTTTGGCAACTTCTTGACAGCCTTGAAGATGCGGGCGATGTCGTCTGGGTTCAGGGTTTCCTTCTCCATCAACTCCTTTGCCATTGCATCTAGAACGGCGCGGTTCTGGTTGATTGCCTTGTATGCCTCGTTGTGCGCACCCTCGAGAATCGCGCGAACTTCTGCGTCGATCTGCTGAGCAGTGACCTCTGAGTATTCGCGAGCCTGGGCCATATCGCGACCGATAAAGACTTCGCCGCCGCCGCCGAAGCTGACGGCACCGAGCGTTGCACTGAAGCCATACTGAGTGACCATCTGGCGAGCGGTTGCGGTTGCCTTCTCGAAGTCGTTCGAAGCACCGGTGGTTGGGTCGTGGAAGACGATCTCTTCTGCGACTCGGCCACCCATTGCGTAGGCAATCTGGTCAAGCAGCTGGTTGCGTGACACCGAGTAGCGATCTTCTAGAGGCAGAACCATGGTGTAACCCAAGGCGCGCCCGCGAGGCAAGATGGTGACCTTGGTAACCGGGTCACTGTCGTTCATCGATGCCGCAACCAGCGCGTGGCCAGCCTCGTGATAGGCGGTGTTTAGACGCTCTTTGTCTTGCATCAGACGTGACTTCTTCTGTGGGCCACCGATGACGCGGTCGATTGACTCGTCAATAGTTGCCGCGGTAATCTGCTTCTCGCCCTGACGAGCGGTGAGCAGAGCAGCCTCGTTTAGAACGTTGGCCAAGTCGGCACCGGTGAAACCAGGTGTACGGCGGGCAACCAAAGCTAGGTCTACATCGGCAGCGATTGGCTTGCCCTTTGCGTGCACCTGAAGAATCTGCTCGCGGCCGATTAGGTCTGGGGCGCCAACGCCGATTTGACGGTCGAAGCGACCCGGGCGCAGAAGAGCCGGGTCAAGAATGTCAGGGCGGTTGGTTGCCGCAATAAGAATGATGTTGGTCTTCGAGTCGAAACCGTCCATCTCAACCAATAGCTGGTTGAGGGTCTGCTCGCGCTCGTCGTTTCCGCCGCCAATTCCGGCACCGCGGTGACGACCAACGGCGTCAATTTCGTCAACGAAGATGATTGCCGGAGCGCTCTGCTTTGCCTGGTCGAATAGATCGCGAACGCGCGAAGCACCGACACCGACAAACATTTCAACGAAGTCTGAACCCGAGATGGTGAAGAACGGAACCCCGGCCTCGCCGGCAACCGCCTTGGCAACCAGAGTCTTACCGGTTCCCGGAGGGCCATAAAGCAAGACACCACGAGGAATCTTTGCGCCAACCGCCTGGAACTTTTCTGGAGACTTTAGGAAATCCTTGATTTCTTCAAGCTCTTCGATGGCCTCGTCAACACCGGCTACGTCAGCGAAAGTTACCTTAGGGGTGTCTTTGTTTACCAACTTGGCACGTGATTTGCCGAAGTTCATGACCTTGCTGTTGCCACCCTGCATGCCAGACATCAAGAACCAGAAGATTCCACCGATGATGATGAACGGAATCAGGCTGCCTAGAAGGGCTAGGTACCAAGGCGTGTTTGGAACCTCATCGTTGTAGCCGTTCGCAATCTGCGCGTTGGCAACGGTGTCGACCACCTGGTTGCCGCGGGCGGCAACGTAGTAGAACTGCACCTTCTTGCCATACTTGGCATCTTCATTGGTAAGCACGATGTCGACGCGCTGGTCGCCATCAAGCACCTTTACGGTGTCGGCTTTGCCATCTGAAATAAGCGCGAGACCCACCTGGGTGTCTACCTGCTTGAAACCGGTGCCGCTAACCAGCGACGAACCGATGATCAAAACAGCAACGGCAACGAAAATCCAAACGAATGGACCACTAAGAATTTTTTTCAAGTTCACCGCTTAAGGCTATCGAATGCCTGCGACAACTAATACAGATGTTCTCTGTAGGCGATTAGTTATAAACCGAAGGAGCCAAGACCGCGACACCCTTGAGCGTGCGGTAGTCCTCGGCATAGTCGAGGCCGTAACCGACCACGAATTCGTTTGGAATGTCGAAACCGACCATTGCCACCTTGACGTCGACCTTGGCAGCATCAGGCTTGCGCAGGAATGCCACGATTTCAACCGAAGCCGCACCGCGAGCTTCGAGGTTTGAAGCCAGCCAAGAAAGGGTTAGACCCGAGTCGATGATGTCTTCGACGATGATTACGTGGCGGCCGAGAACGTCGGCATCCAAGTCTTTCAAGATGCGAACTACGCCCGAAGAAACGGTTCCTGAACCGTAAGAAGAAACGGCCATCCAGTCCATCTGCACCGGAATCTGAATTGCACGTGACAAGTCGGCCATAAACATCACGGCACCCTTGAGAACGCCAACCAGGAGCACATCCTTGCCCGCATATTGCACGTCGATCTGAGCGGCAAGCTCGGCAACCTTCGCGTCAATCTGTTCTTCGGTGACTAGCACCTTGGTGATTTTGTCGCTTACCTTTGACAGATCCACTTAGCAGGCTCCTGATTTGAGGGTTTTGGTCGTTTTTAGGGTTATTTGCGAACCCGTGCGTACAACTCTAACCCCTGGCAAGGTGAGTTCTTTCTGCCCGTGCCAGTTCTCGACCAGATCGGCCACCGCAAGCACGTGAACTCGGCTAAATGTGGCACCAAAAACCTCGAGAGCACGAAGAATTACCCGGTTTCGAACCGGTCGAGCAAGGGTCTCGAGAGGCTCCACCGCCAATACCAAGGATGTTGGGCCGGTGGTCACACACTTTTCGTATGCGGCGAGCGCCAATTCATCCAGGTATTCACTGTCTTCGCGAACCAATTCGGCCGTGCGAGCGAGTGATTCGGCGATGCCCGGGCCTAGTTCGATTTCGAGCATCGGCAAGACGGCCTGGCGAACCCGAACTCGGGTGAAGCGGTCTTCTGAGTTCTGCGGGTCAATCCATGGCTCGAGGCCTGAGTCTTCGCAAAACCCATTTGTTGTTTCGCGTCTGATGCCGAGCAGCGGTCGGAGGTAGCGCCCCGAATGCACGGCCATTCCGTTCACCGCTCTTGGGCCCGAACCACGCGCCAGCCCAAGCATTACCGTTTCAGCCTGGTCGTCGAGCGTGTGGCCAAGCATGATCGCCTTGGCGTCGAGTGCGGCCGCAGCCTCATCTAGCGCTTGATAGCGGGCGGTTCTCGCTGCCGCCTCTGGCCCGCCTTCAACACCAACCGAGACGTGTGCAACCTGAACCGGGTCGAGGCCAAGCGTTCTCAACACCTCTGCGGTGCGAGCGGCAACATCCTTGGTAATTTCTTGGATGCCGTGCTCGACAATAACCGCACCTGCCGAGATGCCGGCACGCGGGGCTTCAAAAGCGACGGCCGCGGCGAGCGCCAAGCTGTCTGGCCCACCCGAACAGGCAACCAAGACGAGGTCGCCGGCAGCTACGCCGGAGGCATCCCAGCTATCGCGAACGGCACGGCGAACGTCGGCAATGGCCGGGGTTAGTCGCGGGCGATCGGTCAACGGGTAATCCTTTCGGCAAACGCTAAAGCTATTCGGTAATCTTGAAGCAGACGTGCGAGATTTTCTCTCGCCTCAAGCCTATTTAGGAGAACCATGGGTTACGAAGCAGTTATCGAGATTCCTCGCGGAAGTCGCAACAAGTATGAAGTAGACCACATCACCGGTCGCGTGCACCTAGACCGCGTGCTATTCACCCCGTTTGTTTACCCGGTTGACTACGGCTTCTTCGACAAGACCCTTGGTGGCGACGGCGACCCGCTAGACGCACTGGTGCTTCTTGAGTTCCCGGTTTTCCCTGGCGTTGTAGTTGACGTTCGCCCAGTAGGCGTTCTTCCTATGGAAGACGACGGCGGCATCGACGAGAAGGTAATCTGCGTGCAGACCAAGGACCCTCGTTGGGCACACATCCAGGACATCAACGATGTTCCTGAGCAGACCAAGAACGAGCTAATGCACTTCTTCACTCACTACAAAGACCTAGAGCCTGGCAAGTGGGTAAAGGTTGGCGAGTGGCAGGGCAAGGATGTGGCCGAGCGCCTTATCCAGGAAGCCATCGTTCGTTACAACACCGAGGGTGACGGCGCGAAGTCACACGGCGGTTGCAACTGCGGCGGTTCATGTAACTGCAAGTAAAACTTAAAGAAAAAGGACCTCACCGCTGGGTGGGGTCCTTTTTCTTTGTCGAAACTTAGCTCACGTGGACGCGGGGACGATTCGCCTTAACAGGCTCACTCTCGCGCAAGACTTCACGAGCAACCGTAGCGATCTCACCGCGGCCGGTGATTAGGAACTTGGCCATGTTTGAAACCGGGTTGCCTTCAGACCAGCGGAAATAGATTTCGGGCACGACACCAATCTCATCGCGAATGGCAAGCATCACGGCTGCGATTGCGTTAGGAATAGAGCTCGACTCAACTCGCAAGATTCGGTAGCCGTACTCGTTGACACCATTTACCACTAGGTCTTCTTCGAAGTCTGATGAGTCGACGACATTAACCTCGAGGAAGATCGTCGACATTCCAGAAGGAATGCGGCCCCACTTGCGCTCGGCCTTCGATTTCTTGTTGTATTCCTCTTCTTGCCCACCGTGGTTCTCGTGGGCGATCAGCATTACCTGCCCCTGGAACTTCTTATCAATCTGCAACATGTCGTAGGCGGCTTCATCAAAGCGAACTGAACGCGCGCGCAATTGGAACGAACGCTGCACACGAGAGGTGATTGAAATCACCAGGATGGCCAGAATGAAGAAGCCTGCGATTCGAACACCATCAGGTCGTTCGATCACGTTGGCGACAGTCGTGTAAATGAAGATTGCTGTAACCAGAGCAAAACCGACGACGGATGCGCGCTGTTGCTTGCGCTTCGCCGAAAGTGTCGCCGCTAGCGAAGCCGAAGCCATGAGCACCAAAACACCGGTGGCATAAGCGCCACCTTGAGCATCGACGTTGGCATCAAAAATCAAGGTGATAGCGAAGGCGATCACTGTGAAAACGATTACCAATGGTCGGGTCATGGCGGCCCAGGCTGGAGCCATTCCATAACGCGGTAGGTAGCGCGGAACCAGGTTCAAAAGACCTGCCATCGCAGAAGCTCCGGCAAACCAGAGAATCAAGATTGTTGAAATGTCATAGGCGGTTCCAAAAGCGCCACCGAGATACTCGTGGGCAATGAATGCAAGCGCGCGGCCATTTGCCTGACCTCCAGGCTGGAACTCGGCCTGCGGAATCAGCAGCGTGGTGACCAGGCTCGATGAAATCAAGAAGATGCTCATAGTCACAGCCGCGGTGGTTAGCAGCTTCTTGGTGCCACGGATTCGGCCAAGTGGTGCTCCGCCATCCTTGGAATCTGAAGCGTCACCCTTGATCTGAGGCATGACCGAAACGCCAGTTTCGAATCCAGACATTCCAAGCGCAAGCTTTGGGAAAACAATGAGAGCGATTGCGATCATCATGATCGGGTTGCCATGCTCTGTAAGCAACGCAGCCCACCAGTCTTGAACCAGAACCGGGCCATTGGCAAGCACGTGAGCTGCCGCTGCGCCAATCACGACGATATTCAAACCGAGATAAACAACAACGAGTGCGACGGCGATTCCAATTGCTTCCTTGAATCCCATGAGAAAAACTGCGCCAAGAATAGCGACCAGAATCAAGGTGACCGGCACCTGCCCGTTAGCCATGAACTGGTTCACGAATGGGTTTTGAATGAAGTGTGCGCTTGCGTCAGCGGCCGAAAGCGTGATGGTGATGATGAAATCGGTGGCGGCGAATCCAAGTAGTACCAGGACCAACAATTTTCCAGTCCACCAAGGTAGCAAGCGCTCGAGCAATGCGATTGAACCTTCACCTCGGTAGCTTTCGCTGGCAACTCGACGATAAACCGGAAGTGCGCCGAACAAGGTCAGTAGGACCAAGATGATGGTTGCCATCGGTGAGAGCAAACCGGCAGCGAGCGCAGCGATTGCCGGTTGATAACCGAGGGTTGAGAAGTAGTCAACACCGGTTAGGCACATCACACGAAACCAGTGGGTGGTCTGATGTTCACCACCATCGGCGCCGGTGTTCAGTAACCATTTGCCGAATTTTGATTTCACTTGAGAACCGGTTGGCTCGATCAATATTTGTGAGTGTGGTTCATTACCTGCGTGCACTTTAGGCCTCTCTGACAGAGAGTCACATTACTCTTTCGCAAAATTAACGCAAGCGCGTTGATTTTTGGCGTGTTGGGTCGAGCTGGAGGTGAAGACTTTAAGCCGAAGGCCTGCCGGCGTACGGGAAAAGTTCACCATAGCGAAGCGGCACGATACGCACGGTTCGAGCCGGGTTCGGCGCCTCGAGCATCATGTCGCCACCTAGGTAGATCACCACGTGATACTTGTCGCCATTGAAGCTTGAATCTTGCGAGTACCACATGAGGTCGCCGACCTGAGCCTGTGAAAGCGGCACAAGTTTGCGCGCCGAGGCCATGGTGTTGAACTGGTTCGTTGCCGAGTGAGTGCCAATGTAAATTCCGGCAGCAGCGTAAGAAGCCTTGGTGATTCCCGAGCAGTCCCAGATGTCTGGGCCCATTCCGCCTAGAACATAGCGTTCGCCGAGGTTTGCCTTGGCAAAGTCGAGAGCGATCTGAACCTTGCCACCATCGGCGTCGCCGACCGCATAAAGTTCTGGAGCAACCGGCTTCGAGGTGCCGGCGTTCTGACGGGCTTCGGCGGCTAGACCCTCGGCGCGCTGACGCTCAAGGTCAGCCGAGGTGTTTTGTAACACAGCCAATTGAGCATAAAAAGTCTTGTTGAGCTTGTTATTGGCATCAACCTTTGCCTGCACTGCACTTGCCGCAGTCTGTGCTTCGACGAATAGGCCCTTGGCGGCAGCCGCCTTGGTGCCCAACTCAGCCTTAGCGCCGGCTAGTTCGTCGGTGAGTGACTGAGCGTATTTCTGCTTGGCCATCGAGCGGTTGTAAATCGTGTCACTCTGCTGGGCAACCTTTTCTTGCGCGCCAAGCTGATAGAGCAGGTCGTCGGCCTTGCTCGCGTTCAAAAACAGAGTCAAGGATGTTCCGCCGGTGCCATCGCGGTACATCTGCGCGGCAATTTGACCCAACTGAGCCTTCGCCTTGTTTGCCTCTGCGTTTGCCGCGTCGGCCTGAGACTGCAAGCTGTTTACCTTTGCGGTCATTGCATCTACTGCATCCTGAGCCTGGTTGAAGGCCTCGCCCTTGATCTGAGCAACGCGACCAAGCTTGTTGGCTTCAACGGCTAGGTCTTGAACAATCTTTTCAATTCGGGCAATCATTGCCTTCTTGGCGGCTACGTTTCGCTTGGCGGCAGCAACTTCGGCTGCGCTCGGATAACTCGGTACCGCCCAGGTTGGTGCCACAACCGTGGCGCCAAAAACCAATGCAGCACTGGCTACAACGGCAATTAAGGCGCGTGAGATTCGGTTGTTCATACTATTGAAAGTAACACGGGTTGCGAAGGAACCCCAGTAGCGACTATTGTTGACGCTTGGTGCTATGAAGTATCCGCTTTATAGGCCCCATCGTTTAGAGGCCTAGGACACCGCCCTTTCACGGCGGCAGCACGGGTTCGAATCCCGTTGGGGTCACTATGAAGCGATGTACTACGTAACACCAGAAGTAACAGCACCACCAGCACCAAGTAAGGTCCTGTAGCGCAGTTGGTTAGCGCGCCGCCCTGTCACGGCGGAGGTCGCGGGTTCAAGTCCCGTCAGGATCGCTCAGTAAGAGCCCTTCTCAAAAGGAGGGCTTTTATCGAATGAAGATGGTTTCCATCTTCGGCTCTGTAGCTCAGTTGGTAGAGCGCACGACTGAAAATCGTGAGGTCACGGGATCGACGCCCGTCGGAGCCACTAAAACCCGAGACCATCGCAGTCTCGGGTTTTTCACTTAACTAGGCTTATTGAGTGTTCACCATCATCCTGGGCTTTGCGACCTCACTGGTCTATGGCTTCGCCGATTTTTTCGGCGCCCTCGGTTCAAGACACATTCGACCGGTAGTAGTCACCTTTTGGTCGGGGCTTTCAGGTTTGGCCCTGCTGCTAACCGCCTCGCTTTTCATGGGCGCAGACTTCTCAACCAACAGCATTCTCTGCGGAGTCATCGGCGGCATCGCCTCGGCCTTCGCTATGACCTGCCTATACGCGGCACTAGCCATCGGCCCAATCAGCATTCTTTCGCCGCTGAGCGCAGTGGTCATGGCCATCGTGCCGATGATCATCGGCTTTGCTCAGGGTGACCGCTTTAGCCTCTGGGGTTGGCTTTCCCTCGGCGGCATCCTGGTGGCCGTTGTCTTGGTCGGCTTTGTGCCCGGCGAAGATGTGCGACTTCCATCGATGAAGGGATTGGCACTTGGTGTCGGTGCCGGCATCGGCATGGGAGTCGTGTTGCTCGCCCTTGCCGCCGCACCACACGATTCGGGGCTGGCTTCTCCCGCCATTTTGCGCGGGGTTAGCGCCAGCCTGCTCGGCATCTTTATGCTCTTCACGCTGCGCCGCAATGACACGGATGCGGCCGCCAGCAGACCAACCCCCTCAACCCGACCAACCGCGTCAACCAAAATTTGGTTCGCCGTAATCGCCACCGGGTTTCTAGACTCAAGTGCCAACCTCTTCTTTACTATTGCTGCCCGTCAAGGTTCACTGTCGGTGATTTCGGTGCTGACTGCGCTTTATCCACTTGGCACCATCATCCTGGCGCGCATATTTTTGAAAGAGAAGATCGCCAAGAGCCAAATGGCTGGCATCGTTTTGGCGTTGGCGGCATCGGCCGTTTTGACCATCGCCTGAGTTCAACAGCCTCAGCGGATATTCACGCTTTTCTAATAGCCTGTAGGCATGACTAAAACACGCAATCGCTGGATCGGCCTCGTCTTTATTTCGATGGCCATCTCGCTAGTAATCATCGACGGAACCATCGTCAACACAATCTTCCCTAACGTAATTCGTGCACTATCGCTGACCTCAACTCAGGTGCAGTGGGTGCAAGAGAGCTACGTACTAGTTTTCGCGTCGCTCCTTTTGGTGTGGGGTTCGCTGGCTGACCGCATTGGTCGCCGCCGCCTACTCATCATCGGTTTGGCAATCTTCATCGGCGCCTCGGTTTGGGCCGGTTACAGCACCGACGCATCATCGATGATCTTGGCCCGCGTGGTTCAGGGCTTCGGTGGCGCCATGGTTCTACCGACCACCCTTTCGCTGGTTAACGCAACCTTCCACGGTAAAGAGCGCGGAATCGCCTTTGCCGTCTGGGGTTCGACTATCGGTGGAATGGTGGCCCTTGGCCCAGTTCTTGGTGGCTGGCTAGCAACCGACTTCGGCAAGGATGGCTGGCGCCTCGCGTTCAACGTCAACCTGCCGCTAGGTCTGCTTGTCATCATCGGTCTTCTTATTTGGGCAACCGAATCAAAGCAGGGTCAGCGCGCGGGCGGCATCGACTATGTGGGTGCACTTATCTCGGTAGTTATGTTCGCCACTTTGGTGTTCGGTCTAATCGAAGGTCGCGTCTACGGCTGGTGGATGGCTAACGCCAACCACCCATTCGAGCTTGGCGGCTTCAAGTGGCCAACCGACGGCATCTCGATTATCCCGGTTTCACTTGCTTTGTCGGTTGTGTTCTTCGCACTGTTCGCCCTCTGGGAGCGCGCTCGCGACAAGGCGCACAAAAATGTCTTGCTTGACCTTGGATTGTTTCAGATCAGCTCATTCCGCAACGGTTCGTTCGCGGCACTCATCATCTCGATGGGTGAGTTCGGCCTACTATTTGCCATTCCACTTTGGTTGCAGAACGTTGAAGGCTTGACCCCGGTTTCTTCGGGTCTGGTTCTTCTTTGGCTTGCCGGTGGTGCCTTCCTAGCCTCTGGTGTTGGCGGCGCGATGAGCGGAAAGCTTCCGGCTGTTCGCGCAGTGCAGATCGGTGTCTTGTTCGAACTAATCGGCGTTGCCGGTATTTCGCTGGTTGCAACCACCGGTGGTGGCTGGTGGCCAGTTGCTCCGTTCCTACTTCTCTATGGAATTGGTGTCGGTCTCGCAACCGCACAGTTGACCGGCGTGATCATGGTCGAAGTGCCAATGGAAAAGATTGGCCAGGCCTCTGGTTCGCAATCAACCGTTCGCCAGGTTGGTTCAGCCCTCGGTATTGCGGTTCTCGGAACTATCTTGTTCACCGCAACTCAGGCTTCTGCCGAAACCCACTTGAAGAACACCGAGTTTGTTTCGAGCATGCCTAGCGCTGCGATGCAAACACAATTCATCGATGGCCTAACCACCGCGGTTGTTGACTCAGCCGGTGGCGCGCTTCCTGCAGTTGGCCAAATTGCCGGTGCTGCTCACGCAACCGCAGCACAGGCAACCGAGGTTCAGGCAGCGGCTAACGATGGCTTCACCGATGGCGTAAAGGCCACCGGATGGGCCGCGGCGGGCTTCTTGTTCCTCGGTTTGCTTTCTACCTTCTCAATGGGTGCACGTCGTCGCCCTGAAGAGTCGAAGGCTGCGAAGGCAAAAGCCTAAAGACTAAGAAAAGTAAACCGATGGCCTCCCTCTGAAAAGAGCGGAGGCCATCGGCGTTTAAGAGTAGATTTGTCTCTCGTGATTGACTCATTGAAACCTAAGCGTCTGTTCCTCGGCAAGAAGCTCTCAAACAAGAGCCTCGAGGGGCAGCTACTGCCAAAGACAATCGCGCTACCTATCTTTTCTAGCGACCCACTTTCATCGGTTGCATATGGCCCTCAAGAACTCTTGATGATTCTTACCCTCGGTGGTGCCAGCTTCCTGGCCTTCGCACCTTGGATCGCCGCAGTGGTCGTTCTGCTCTTGTTCGTCATCATCCTCAGCTATCGCAAGGTCGTCGCTGCTTACCCATCGGGTGGCGGTGACTACGAGGTCGCCCAGAAGAACCTTGGCGAGAAGGCCGCACTTACAGTGGCCTCGGCTCTGTTGCTCGACTACGTAATGACCGTTGCCGTGTCAATCGCCTCTGGCGTCGACAACCTCATCTCAGCATTCCCTGGCCTCGACCAGTGGCGTGTAGAAATCGCGGTTGCCTTCATTTTGATTCTGCTTGCCATCAACCTTCGCGGTGTGCGCGAATCTGGTTTCGCCTTTGCGGTACCTACCTACTTGTTCCTGGCCACGGTGTTCATCATGATCGGCTCGGGCATCATCAAGCTTCTAACCGGCCAGGCCATCGTTGCCCCATCGGCCGGTTACCACCTGGTTCCCGAATCAACCCTGGTTGCTACGCCGTTCCTCATCGTGATGCTGCTGCTGCGTTCGTTCGCCTCCGGTTCGGCAGCGCTAACCGGTGTTGAGGCAATCGCCAACGGTGTTCCTGCCTTCCGTCAGCCAAAGGTTAAGAACGCGCAGATCACCATGTCTTGGATGGGTGCCAGCGCAATCTTCATGTTTGTGGGCATCGTAGCCTTCGCCCTTATCTCCGGCGTAAAGTACCTCGAAGATCCAGCGCTCCAGGGCCACGCAATCGTTGGCCCACAGATGTCGGTTATCGCCCAGTTGGGAACCGCAATCTTCGGTGGCGGCTCGGTATTGTTCTACATCCTTCAGGCAGCCACCGCGGCCATCTTGTTGCTTGCGGCTAACACCGCCTTCAACGGGTTCCCGCTGCTAACCTCGGTGCTCGCTAAGGATGGCTACGCACCTAAGGCGCTGCTTACCCGCGGCGACCGCTTGGTTTACTCAAACGGAATGCTTTCGCTGACCCTCGCTGCGCTTGCGATGATCTTGGTCTTCCAGGCCTCGGTTACCGCGCTGATTCAGCTATACGTTCTTGGTGTATTCACCTCGTTCACCCTCGGCCAGATGGGTATGTTGAAGCACTGGCGTCGCGGCCTAAAGAAGGGCACCATCAGTCGCAAGGAGGCCCTATCGGGTCGCCTAATCAACGGTTTCGGTGCATCACTAACCGCAGCCGTTTTGGTAATCGTCTCGGTCACCAAGTTCACCCACGGTGCCTGGATGGTGTTCATCATCATGCCTTTCCTCTGGGTTGTCATGTGGGCAACCGGCCGCTACTACAAGGCCGTAAATCGCGAGATTGCCCTTGACCCAAACATCAAGTTCGGCAGCAAGGGCGACTACGCCGTGGTCTTGATGGACAAGCTAAACAAGCCTCAGCTTAAGGCGCTCGACTACGCGCTTTCAAGCCGTCACACCCGCTTGGATGTGCTGCACGTTGCCGCCGACCCAGCGGCCTCAAAGAAGTTCGAGCGCGACTGGAAGAAGTTTGGCCTTGAGGTTCCGCTAAAGATCATCGAGAGCCCTTACCGCGAGTTCGGTACCCCGCTAGTTGAGTACCTAACCGCGCACCGCGAAGAGTTCGGCTCTGAGCGCATTTCGGTTTACATGCCGAAGCTCGTTGTTGGTCACTGGTGGGAGCACGTGCTGCACAATCACCGCGCCAACCGCATCCGCAAGCAACTCATGTATGTTCGCGGCGTAATGGTCACCTTGGTGCCATGGCGTCTAGAGTCAGCAGAGTACGTGAACCCACTGAGCCGTCGCCCACTTCCGGGTGATGCGCGACGCGGTGAGTTCATCCGCCCAGCCCTACGCAAGCACAAGCTTGGTGGCGGCGTAACCAAGGTGCGCGCAAAGCGCATCGATGAGGACTAAACCTTGAAGATAAGTTGGAAAACAATCGGGCTGGTTTTCGCCGGCGGTGCCCTCGGCACTTTGCTTCGTTTCAGCACCTCTTGGGGCTTGGATGAAATGATCTCGGTGGCCATCGTAAACATCGTCGGTTCTGCATTGATTGGTTGGCTAAACAGCGACCCTCGCTTTGCCAGCGAAGGCAAGCGCGCATTCTGGGCCGTTGGGTTTAGCGGCGGTTTCACAACCATGAGCGCCCTTGCACTGCTTACATCAAGTGGCGTAATCATGTTGATTCAGGGCGCAAAGAGCATTAGTGACGTGTTTAGCTCTGGCCCGATGACCTTCTTCGGCATCCTGATTGCAATCTTTGCTGCGAGCCTGCTCGCTTACTGGGGCGCTCACGCCCTAACCGCACGTTTGACTGGCAACGAAGCTGCCGTCAGCCACGATGTTGAGGAGGTCACAGAATGAAAACTCTTGACATCACTACCGCTGTTGCCATCGCCATTGCCGGTGGCTTTGGATCTGTAATTCGTCTTTTCCTATCGCGCTGGATTGGTGTGCTCCCATGGGGCATCCTGGTGGCTAACGTTTTGGCTTCATTCGTGATGGGCCTTGGTCTCAGCCTGTTTGCGGTCAACACCGTATTGGCTCAGATTGTGTCGGTTGGCATTTGTGGAGGCCTCTCGACTTTCAGCAGCTTCTCGGCTCAAACCGTTGAGTACTTCAAGGCAAAGCAAATCTGGCGCGGAGTTTTCAACATCCTTCTAAACTTCTTTGCTCCTGCACTTGCTGCACTCGCCGGGATTTTCCTGCTGCTCAGCCTGCTAAAATAGGGACCTATTAGTTTCGAACTCGTTCATGCGCGGTAATTCGCGCCTAAGCACGCGTAAGGGGGTCTCGCCATGGGGCGTGGCCGTCAAAAGGCAAAGCACACCAAGGTGGCTCGCGAGCTGAAGTACTTCAGCCCGAACACCGACTTGACCGCGCTTGAAAAGGAAATCGGTCACATTCCTCCGGCAACCACGGGCTTCGCAGGCGACGCCGAACCGGAGTACGAAGACAAGTGGGCCGACCTTTACGAAGAAGACGAAGACGACGAGTCTGACGAAAAGTAAAGTTGGTCTCCAACAGATTTAGAAAAACCCCCGAGGATTCCTCCGCGGGGGTTTTTCTCTTTTTCAAACTACTTGTTTGAGATGCTTACCTGCTCTTGGCGGTCAACAACCTTGACGCGCTCGCGCTCGACGCCTTCAAAGGCTGCGCCTAGGGCGATCTCGTGCTCGTTGAGCTTTAGCCAACCGGCCCAGGTGGTGAACTCAACACCGCGCTCGGCGAAGGTTGCCAACACTGCATCGGTCGATGGCTCAGCCGGGTCAACCAAGTCGGCAACGTCGGCTACTAGATTCTCGATGGTCTCGAGGGCATCGCTCTTGGTGTGACCAATTAGGCCAACCGGGCCGCGCTTGATCCAACCGGTTGCATAGAGACCTTCAACGCGCTTGCCGTGTTCGTCGACCACGCGGCCGCCGTCGTTGCGAATGACTCCATACTTGTCGTCAAACGGAACGCCAGGAATCTCGCTGCCGAAGTAACCGATTGCTCGGTAAACGGCCTGAAGGGGATAGTTCACGAATACACCGGTGTCGCTGATAGCGCCAGCGCCGGCATCTTGGGTGCGCTCAAACTTCATTCCAGCGACCTTGCCATCCTCGCCCAAAATGGCAACCGGCTTGTGCCAGAAGTGCAGGTGAAGGCGTCGGCTCGCGCCTGACAGTTCTTCTTCGCGCCAAGACTCCATCACGCGGGCCATGACCTTGTGCTGGTTGGTAACGCCCTCGGCGTCTTCGTCGAACCAGCCATCCGGGAAGTCTTCGTCGTAAAGCACGATGTCTACGTCGTTAAGTTCGCCAAGCTCACGCAGCTCGATCGGAGTGAACTTGATGCTGGCCGGGCCACGGCGCCCGAAGATGTGCACATCGGTGACCGGTGAGGCCTTGAAACCCTGGTAGACGTTGTCTGGGATGTCGGTGACCAGTAAGTCATCGGCATGCTTTGCCAACATGCGGGCAGCATCCAGCGCAACGTTGCCGTTACCGAGAACAGCAACCTGCTCTGCCTCGAGCGGCCAGGTGCGAGGCACATCGGGGTGACCATCGAACCATGAAACGAAGTCGGCGGCACCGTAAGAGCCGTCGAGATCGATGCCTGGGATGTTCAGCTGTGCATCCTTGATGGCACCGGTGGCAAAAATCACCGCGTGGTAGTGCTTGCGGATGTCGGCTAGGTGCAGATCGGTGCCAAAGTTGACGTTGCCGAAGAATCGGATTTTGCCCGAGTTCAACATCTCGTGCAGCGAGTTGACGATGCCCTTAATGCGCGGGTGGTCGGGTGAAACGCCATAGCGAATCAGGCCGTAAGGCGCAGGGAGCATGTCGAATAGATCGATCTCGACTTCTGGGTATTGACCGGCCAGGATGTTGCCGGCGTAAATGCCAGCAGGGCCAGCGCCAATGATTGCGACGCGCAATGCTTTTGTCATTAAGTTCGTGTGCCTTTCAGGTGGCCGACTTCCTAAATTACAGCATCGATTTAGGCGTAGCCTATTCCCATGACCTCAACTCGTTCACTTGTAGCCGAATCAAAAGCCGCCAACCTAGTAGCACGCGAAATGCCTCTGCGCCCACTGGCCCCAACCAGCGTGAAACTAGACATTTTGTACTCGGGCATTTGCCACAGCGACATCCACCAGGTGCGCGACGAATGGTCGGCCGGCACCTTCCCTATGGTTCCCGGGCACGAAATGGCCGGAGTGGTCACCGAGGTCGGATCAGCCGTGACTAAGTTCAAGGTGGGCGAGCGCATCGGTGTTGGCGTATTCGTTGACTCATGCCGCGAGTGCGAGTACTGCCTAGACAACCAAGAGAACTTCTGCCTCAAAGGCCCGGTTGGGGCATACAACGGCCACCACTATGACGGCGAGCCAAGCTATGGCGGCTATGCCCGTAGCATCGTGGTTGAAGAGCGCTTCGGAGCACACATCAGCGAAGACGTGAACCTTGCCGAAACCGCACCGCTACTTTGCGCCGGAATCACCGTCTATACCCCGCTGACCCACTGGAACGTTGGCCCGGGCAAGAAGGTTGCCATCCTAGGAATGGGTGGCCTCGGTCACCTTGGCGTCAAGATTGCCGTCGCGCTCGGCGCCGAAGTTACCGTGCTAGGTCACTCGGCAGCTAAAAAGCACGACGCCCTCGAGTTTGGCGCGGTCGATTACCTAACCACCGATGAATCGATCGGTAAAATCACCAACAAGTTCGACATGATTTTGAACACCACCTCAGCCGACCTCGACGTTGATGGTCTACTCGGCATGCTTCGAGTCGATGGCGCCTTGGTTAACGTCGGGCTGCCAGGCACTCGCCAGTCTTATAACCCGTTCAGCGTGGTTGGCGGCCGCAAGTCAATCGCCGGTTCAAACACCGGTGGCATGAAGGCCACCCAAGAGATGCTCGACTTCTGTGCGAAGCACAACATCGGTGCCACTATCGAAATCTTGGATGGCGGCGACCCGTCGGCTATCGACGCGGCTTACGAGCGCGTGGTTGCCAGCGACATTCGCTATCGCTTCGTGATTGACGCCAGCCAGATCTAAGACTGACGCCGGCCTGAGGTTCGCCTGCGGTTAGTTGAAGAGCGCCAATTCTTCGGCACTTAGTTCGACGTGCTGCATGAGCTCAGCGACCTGCTCAACGGTTCGTGCACTCGCGATTGGCACACCGACGCTTGGCTGGGCTCGCAACCAAGCCAAGGCAATAGCTGCTTCGCTAACGCCGTGTTTGCGAGCGAGCTCAGTGACCTTGGCAAGTGTCGCCCAGTTTTTATCGTTGAAGTATCGCTTGGCACCCTCGGAACGAGCCGTTTCAACTTCTACACCCGGCTGATACTTGCCGGTCAAGAAACCAACCGCGATGCCATAGAACGGCACGCAAGAAAAGCCCAGTTCGGCGAGCGCCAGAGCCGCGTCTGACTCGTATTCCTCACGGTCAACCAGGTTGTAGCGGTTTTGCAATACCGAGTA
>CANGGK010000014.1 GCA_947453475.1 Microbacteriaceae bacterium | reverse complement strand
TGAGCGCATCGCCGACATCGTTCGCGGTATTGCCGAGGCTTGTTCGGCGGTTGGCGTTGCCCTAGTTGGCGGCGAGACTGCAGAGCACCCTGGCCTGCTCGGAGTTGACGACTATGACGTTGCCGGTGCAGCGGTTGGCGTGGTTGACGCGGCTAAGTTGCTTGGGCCACAGAACGTTCGCGTTGGCGACGTTGTGCTCGGCATGCAGTCATCTGGTTTGCACTCAAACGGATACTCGCTGGTTCGCAAGATTGTTCGCGACAAGGGCTTTTCTTATACCGACCAGGTTCCTGAGTTCACCGGCATCTCACTCGGTGAGAAGCTGCTCGAACCAACCGCGCTTTACACCGGAGTGCTCAACAGCCTGCTCGAGAGTGAGCTCGGTTCGGCGGTTCACGCCATGTCGCACATCACCGGTGGCGGTATCGCTGCCAACATCGCCCGCGTTCTTCCGCAGGGCGTTGCCCTTGATGTGCACCGTTCGAGCTGGGCACCTCAAGAGGTCTTCAAGGTTCTGGCTGGCTGGGGCGGTTTCTCGCTTGAGTCTGTTGAAGGCACCTGGAACCTCGGCCTCGGCCAGGCGGTAGTCGTTGCTGCCGATCAGGCCGATGAAGTTGCTCACACCTTGACCAAGCTCGGCGTGCACACCTGGAACCTAGGTGAAATCCAGGATGCACCTACCGGCGCAGCCCTTGCCGACTACGTTCAGGGTGCCAAGGGTGTTGACGGTGGCGCAGTGCGCCTCGTCGGCGAATACAAGTAGGCCGTCGCTACGCAAGTTTTCTAAACCCAGCATGTCTCAACCTGGGCTGTCTAAACCCAGCCTGTCTAAACCCAGCCTGACCCAGCTTGGAGTTGCGCAGGTTTGTCTGGGCAATTGCGCTATTTAGTAATTCTGAGAGCTCTAATCAGAACAAGTTGGGTGTCGCATTCGCGCCGGTTTCGAAACGGATATAAGTGGATGAGCAACAGAAGCCTGAACAATCGAGGCTTTTCGGCTGATTGCGAGTCATTTCCGCCTAATACGAATGAAATATTTGTTCCAACTGGCCAGCAAGACGACCGCAGGAAACTCAAGAAATTACTAAATAACTCAATTTCTCGATTGGTCTGCAGATTCCTTGGATGGTGATGCAGATTCCTTGGATGGTGATGCAGATTCCTAGAAGCAGTCAGCTACTTATTTAGGCTGAGCCCAAATCTCGAGCTGAATTCCATCCGGGTCGCGAAGGTAGGCCCAACGAGAGCCAGCCAGGTCGCCATCGGTCAGAGTCACCGGCGGAGCATTGAACACGGCTCCGCGCGATATCAGGGTGGCGTAGGCGGCATCCATGTCGTCAATCTGCAGGCAGATGTGAGTCGCTCCGACATCGCCGTTTTTGAGACCGAAGTCTTTGCCGCGCGGGTTGTGATATTCGAGAAACTCGATGCGGGTCGAACCAATCTCAATCATCGAGAATGACAATTCGGTTCCTTCAACCTGAACGGCGTCAGACAGTTCTTGCCCGTGACCATGGTTTACCGGGCCAGGTTTGAGATCAAACATCTTGGAATACCACTCGAACGACCGCTTCATATCGCGAACAGTGATTCCGATGTGGTGCACACCTTCAACTTTGAATGACATGGGTAAAACCTTTCTGTTTACACTCTCAGTCAACATTATTTGCACGGTGTTCAGGCTCGCCAACCATAACGGTTTGAAAACGTTTACAGCGCGATTTATCCGGCTGCGTCGCGCTATCCCAGTAAATTCGCGGTATTCCGCCGTTCGAGGCAAATATTAATGGGAACAATTTCGAATTCTCATTGTTGATTGTGTTGAAAATGTTCATCTAGACTAAACACGCAACAAGAGCCCAGATTGGGCGATACCTGTCGAGGAGGACACGGTGACAGCGAGAATGACTGGCCGCACGGTGATTGTCACCGGTGGCGCCTCGGGTATTGGTGCCGGAATCTCCGCCGCGCTAGCCAGCCAAGGCGCAAATGTTGTTATCGCAGACCTAAACCTCGAGGCCGCAACTGCCCAGGCGCACAAAATTATCCAAGCCGGTGGCCAGGCTATCGCTGCCAAGGTTGACGTAACCGATCGCGCATCGGTCATCGCTGGCATTGAACTTGCCGTCAAGACCTATGGCCAGCTCGACTGCTATTTCAACAACGCTGGCTTCAATAAGCCAATGAAGTTTCTCGATGTCACCGAAGAAAACTTCAACGCCATCATGAAGGTCAACGTCTGGGGTGTATTGGTTGGCACACAGGAGGCGGCCAAGCAGTTCATCAAACAGGGCACCGGTGGCAAGGTCGTCAACACGGCCTCAATCGCCGGCCGCACCGGCTACCCAAGTTTCGCGCCTTACAGCGCATCCAAGGCATCCGTGATTTCACTCACCCAAGCGGCAGCCCGCGCCCTGGCCGAGCACAAGATCACCGTAAACGCGTTCTCACCTGGCGTCGTAGCCACCCCGCTCTGGACCACCCTGGATAAAGACCTCGAAGCAATCGGCGAAGGAGACTCGGGCTTCGACTCGATGTCTTCGGCCATTCTGCTCGGCCGCCCTGCAGCACCAGAAGACATCGCGCCAACCGCACTGTTCCTTGCGAGCGGCGACTCAGATTACATAACCGGCCAGACCATGGCAATTGACGGCGGAATGATCCTGGTCTAACCGGGAGATTTCTAAGAAGAAAGGCACATCATGACAACTGCAACATTCGGCACCAACCAGGTGGACTGGGAACAGCGTCTTGATTTCGACAAGCTGCGCACCGAGCGCCTTGCCAAGCTGAAGGTTGAGCTCGAGAAGTCTTCAGTCGGTTCGCTGCTTGCCTTCGACTTTGCCAACATCCGCTACATGTCATCGACCCACATCGGCACCTGGGCGATCGACAAGGCGATTCGCTTTGCTCTTGTAACCCGCAAGACCGACCCAATCGTTTGGGACTTCGGCTCGGCCGCCAAGCACCACCAGCTTTACAACCCTTGGCTAGACACCACCACCGCCGAGGCAGACGCCGACCCACACGCACCTCACCATGGTGCAGTTAAGCCTCGCGCCGAGTCTGGCGCACGCGCCGGCATCTCGACCCTTCGCGGTGCATTCAACCCGGATGCCGGAATCGCCGACGAAGTTGCCGCCAAGATCAAGCGCGAGCTTGAAAAGTATGGTCTGCTAAACGAGCCACTAGGAATCGACATCGTCGAACTACCGATTTTGTTTGCACTTCAGCGTGCAGGCATCACCGTGGTCGACGGTCAGCAGATCTTCCTAAACGCACGCGCCATCAAGACCGGCGAAGAGATCGGTCTTCTAACCCAGGCCGCTTCGATGGTTGATGCAGCCTACGAAAAGCTTTACGAGTTCCTTCGCCCAGGCGTAAAAGAGAACGAAGCCGTCGGCCTAGTTTCGAAGGTGCTCTACGACCTCGGCTCAGAGTATGTTGAGGGTGTAAACGCCATCTCGGGCGAGCGCTGCTCACCTCACCCACACGTCTACTCAGACCGCTTGATTCGCCCAGGCGACCCGGCCTTCTTCGACATCCTGCACAGCTACCAGGGCTACCGCACCTGCTACTACCGCACCTTTGCGGTTGGCTCGGCGAGCTCGGCGCAGCACGACGCATACAAGCGCGCTCGTGAATATATGGACCGCGCGATTGCCCTGGTTCGCCCAGGCGCAACCACCGCAGACATCGTTGCCGTCTGGCCAAAGGCCGAAGAGTTCGGCTTTGCCAACGAAGAGGCAGCATTCGCCTTGCAGTATGGCCACGGAGTCGGCCTCTCGATTTGGGAGAAGCCAATCTTCTCTCGCCTGGTCTCGTTCGACCACCCAGAAGTTTTGGTCGAAGGAATGGTCTTCGCTCTCGAGACTTACTGGCCTTCAGCCGACGGCTGGGGTGCAGCTCGCATCGAAGAAGAAGTCGTGGTTACCGCTACCGGTTGCCAGGTCATCACCAAGTTCCCTGCCGAAGACCTTCTGGTCGCCGGCCAGCGTTATTACTCGGTTGGCGGCCCACTTCCTCTGCAGCGTGACTCGCAGTCACACCTAAACACCCCTGCAGGCCGCGGCGAAAACTAGGCTACGCAGCGAAACCGGAGTAACCGAATGACAGACCAAATGATTGCAGCCGTATTCCACGGCAGTGGTGACGTTCGTGTCGAAAGCATGGATGTGCCGACCGCGGCACCGGGCGAAGCCCTGCTCAAGATTTTGCGTTCTGGCATGTGTGGCACCGACGCCTCTGAGTACAAGTCGGGTCCAAAGATGTTTCCGGTCTTGGCAAAGCACCCAAACAGCGGCCACCAAGGGCCAATGGTGCTCGGCCACGAGTTCATCGGTGAAATCATCGGCGAAGTCGACCCGGCTTCGGGCTTCAAGACCGGTGACATTGTGGCTTCGGGTGCCGGCATTAGCTGTGGCGTTTGCAAGCGCTGCAAAGAGGGCCGCACAAACCTTTGCGACAAGTATGTGACCCTCGGTCTAAACCGTCACGGCGGAATGGCGCAGTTCGTTGCCGCACCGACCAGCACTCTCGTGAAGGTTCCGACGGGCATGAATCTCGATGCAGCCGGCATCTCACAGCCGCTCGCGGTAGGCCTCCACGCAGCCCGCCGCTCAGGTGTTCGCAGCGGCGACAAGGTTTTGCTAATCGGCGCTGGCGCCATCGGC
Source organism: Microbacteriaceae bacterium (assembly GCA_947453475.1). GTDB lineage: Bacteria > Actinomycetota > Actinomycetes > Actinomycetales > Microbacteriaceae > Rhodoluna. Next base: position 25,722 of record CANGGK010000014.1, on the reverse strand, counting down.
ACCTTCGTGCTTGCCGGCCTAAAGCACCTGGTTGATGCCGAGGTTACCGTGCTCGACTTCGGCGGAAGCCGACTAGAGCGAGCCGCTCGACTTGGCGCCGACCACACCGTTGAGGTTGGCCCGGATGCCATCGAAAACATAAAGAAGATCTTCGGCCCAGCCGGCATCGATGTAGTTATCGAAGCTAGTGGTGCACCTGCACAGCTACCGTTTGCCATCGACATGGTCAAGCGCGGCGGAACGGTTCTTCAAGTTGGTCTGCCCTCGGCTCACCCAGAAATCGACCTGCACAAGCTCGTTTTGAGTGAAATCAACATCGTGACCACGCTGGCTCACGTTTGTGGCGAAGACTTGGCGGCTTCACTCGACATCCTTGAAAGCAGCACACTGGCTAAGGAACTAATCGAAGGCGTTTATCCGTTGTCAGAGATAAGCAACCAACTAGAACTTCTAAGCACCGGCAAGATTCAGGGCAAAGTGCTCTTCGACCCGTCGCTTTGAAAATGTAACTAAGAACTAGGGAGCAAAAATGAAGGCAGCAATTTTTTACGGAGCCAAGGACATTCGTGTTGAGAATGTCGCCGAGCCACAGATGGTTGGCCCGGGCGAAGTTCGACTAAAGCCCTTCTGGTGTGGCATCTGCGGCACCGACGTTCACGAATACGCGATGGGTCCGATTGTCATCCCGTCGAAGCCTCACAAGCTAAACGGTTCGATTCTGCCGCAGATTCTCGGCCACGAATTCTCGGCCGAAGTGCTCGAACTCGGCAAGGGAGTCACCAACGTTAAGGTCGGCGACCGCGTGTCGGTAATGCCGCTTCTGTCTTGTGGCGTTTGCTACTTCTGTTCGCGTGGCGACAACCACCTTTGCACCTCGATGGCCTGCATCGGCCTGAGCTGCGAGTGGGGCGGCATCGCCGAGCAGGCGGTTGTGCCTGCAGCAAACGTCTTCAAGTTGCACGATTCGGTTTCAGATGTGGCCGGCGCACTCGTTGAACCATTGGCAGTTGCCGCCTACGGCGTTGACCGCGGAAACGTTCGCCCTGGCGACACCATTCTGATCACCGGTGCCGGCCCAATCGGTGCACTCGCCGCAATCTATGCCGAGAACCTAGGCGCCCGCGTCTTCGTCTCTGAGCTAAACCCAAACCGCAAGCGTCTAATCGACGACCTCGGCATCGCGACCCTGCTAGACCCAACCAAGGATGACGTTATCGGCACCCTGAAGGACGCCACCGGCGGCATCGGTGTTGACGCGGTAATCGAGTGCTCTGGCAACGAGCGCGCATTGCAAACTTCGGTCAAGGCGGTTCGCTCAGGCGGCTTCATCGTTCAGACCGGTCTGCACACTCGCCCGGCTTCTATCGAGCCAATGGAATTCTCAGAGCGCGAAATCACCTACACCGGCACCTGGTGCTACCCGGTTACCGACTGGCCTCGCATCATCGACCTAATCGGCCGCCGAGGCCTACCGGTTGAAAAGGTAGTCAGCTCGCAAATCAACATGGATGACATTGTCGCCAAGGGCTTCGAAGAGCTCGTTTCGCCAACCGGCAACGAGACCAAAGTTCTAGTCAGGGGTTTCTAATCATGAAGGCTCTTCAATTTGTCTCCGAAGGCGTAGCTGAGGTTAACGAACTCGCCGTTCCAGAGATTGGTGACGACGAAGTTCTAATCGCCTCTCGGGCAGTTGGTGTCTGTCACTCAGACATCGAGTTGCTCGAGGGTCGCTACATCATCCCGTTTAGCTACCCAATCATCCCGGGCCACGAATGGTCTGGCGAAGTTATGCGAGTCGGTTCGAAGGTCACCCGTTTCAAGAAGGGCGACCACGTCGTCGGCGACTGCGTAATCGGAGACGACCACTTTGGTTTCTCAATCAGCGGTGCCGCCGCCGAGTTCTTCGTGACCAAGGAATCATGGCTTCACAAGATTCCGGCGAACATCTCGTGGAACAACGGAGCCCTCGTCGAGCCATTCAGCGTGGCTTACTACGCTCTGATGCGCGTAGGCAATGTAAACGCGAGCGACATCCTGGTGGTTCTCGGTGCCGGCCCGATTGGGCTAGCGGTTACCGCTGCGGCCAAGGCCCTCGGCGCAAAGACCATCGTGGTTGAACCGGTTGACTTCCGTCAGAAGGCCGCACACGAGCTTGGCGCAGACTACGTCTGCTCGCCAGATGACATTAAGGCGCTACTCGAAAAGGTCAGTGAGGGTCGCGGGGCAAACGTAGTCGTTGAGGCTACCGGTCGACCTGACGTGATGGCTACCGCTCTTGAGCTAGCTGGCTTCAAGGGTCGCGTCGCCTACATCGGCATCGACGTCGGCAAGTCAGCCCCGGCTCAGCTGGGTCTGATTCAGTCGAAGGAACTCACCATTACCGGTTCGATCGGTTCGCCTGGTGTTTGGGAAGAGACGATTCGCTTCATGTCGAACAAGAACATCGACCTATCGCCATTGGTAACCGCTCGTTTCACCGTGGACGAGGCCCTAGGTGCCGTCGCCGCCGCACAGCGCCCGATGGAGAACATCAAGGCTCACATGGAGTTCACCGCCTCGATCTAATCGAGCACTCAAAATCAAGCAAAGAAGAAGGGCTACCCGGTTGGGTAGCCCTTCAACTTTTTGGTTAGTAACTGGGTGGAACTCTTTGCGCCTCGGGGGTTATGCCTTTGGCAAGATGTTTGCGTCGCGGTATGCCTGAACGTTAGCGAAGAAGCTCTTTGGGCTTGATCGGAAGTTCAAGAAACCCGCTTCGCGAGACTTGGTCATGTCGGTGAAGCATTCGATCTGACGACCTAGGTCGCTGTCACTGTGCCACCATGAAGCGAGCTTGGTTACATCGCTAACTGCAAGGCCGTTCTTCTTGGCAATTTCTTCCCAGACCGGAGCAGCGTCTTTCATCTGCTCTTCTAGTGGCTGGAAGTGCTCGGCCTTAGGGCCTTCGTACTCTACGCCGAAGTGCTCGGCGATCTGAGGCCATAGCCAGCGCCAGCGGAAGGTGTCTCCGTTGGCAATGTTGAATGCCTGGTTCTCGCCAGCCTTATTGGTGGCTGCCCAAACCAGCTGCTCGCCGAGTAGGTCTGCGTCGGTGACGTCAACCACACCATTCCAAGCCTGGGTAGAACCAGGGAAGATGAATGGCTTGCCAAGTGCCTTTTGAATCTGAGCGTAAACCGAGAGGGTCAAGACCATGTTCATCGCGTTGTCTACCGCGTAACCAAAGATTGTGTGCGAGCGGTGAACACTCCAGGTGAAGCCCTGCTTCTTAGCAGCCGAGAAGAGTTCGTCTTCTTGGGTGTAGTAGAAGTTAGGCACGTCGAGGCGAGGCTCGTCTTCGTGGAATGGGGTTTCGGCCATAACCGCGTTTGCATAGTTGTCGAATGGGCCGAGGTAGTGCTTCAAACCGGTCTGCAGCGCAACGTGACGAACTCCGCCGTCTGGTTCTAGACCAGCAAGGAGGTTGCGAATGGTAGCGCCGTTAACTTCGATGTTCTCGGCTTCGGAGTCCTTTTTGATCCATGCGGTCATGAACACGATCTCTGGCTTTAGGCCAGCAAGCGCAGTCTTGACGCCATCGGCGTCGAGCAGGTCTGCCTTGATGTGGTGAACGCCAGCCGGAAGGCCTTCAATTCTGCGGGAAAGCCCGTAAACGTCCCAGCCGTCTTTTAGCAGCTGCTTTGCGATTACCTGGCCTGAGATGCCGGTTACTCCGACGATAAGAGCGCGCTTATTTGTGCTCATGCTGAAAATCTCCATTTCATCAGTGGTGTTCACTTGAGATGAACGTTACCAGTAAACATGTACGGAAGATAAAGACAAATAAATAACGATTTTGCAAGGAATGTGCTGCTGGCGAATTCGGGCCACAAGAAACCGTGAAGAATCGCCAGAAACCTCGGATAACCGCGCCATTAGCGGAGTTTTTACGCAAAAAGATTTTTTGACAAATGGGAATAAAACGGCGAGATTCGGCGACCTCAAACTTATTTCTGGAACTAATGTCACCGAATCGTTATCGTAAGTGTGCCTAAACGTTGTTAACGTTTCATAAAGTAGGACTCAACACAATGGGAAATAAATCCATTGGAGATGTAACAAGGAGAACAAATGGCAGATCGAAGTGCCGCAACCCTAGCTAAGGGTTCGCGCTTTCAGGTTTCCAAGGGGCTATTGACCGTACTGGTCTCTACAGCCGTTCTTTTTGCACTCAGTGCAGTTGTGGCACCAACCAGCGTCGCTCCGGGAACCCTAAGCGGCATGCTTCCATTCGCGGGCATCCTGGCCATCGTTGGTCTAGGGCAGATGTTGGTCATCCAACAAGCTGGAATCGACCTTTCGGTTGCGGGCTCGGTTTCGCTGGCCGCGGTTATCGTTACCGTCTATCCAACCGGCAACAACGACCTGCTCGTACCATCACTGTTTATGGCTTTCGGAGTCGCCCTTGTAATCGGCGCTTTGAACGGGTTCCTAATCGGTTTCTTGAAGCTAAACCCGATCATCGCAACATTGGGCACCAACTCATTGCTTTATGGCCTAGTGATGGCAATCTCTGCCGGTATTCCTCGACAGACCACCAAGCGTCTTCAAGACGTCGTCACTTCAAACACCTTTGGTCTGCCAAACTCGGTCTATTTCGCTCTGGCCACCCTGCTCGTAGTGATCTTCTTTCTTCGAAAGACCGTCGCTGGCCGTCGATTCGAGTCAATTGGTGCGAGCCCTGCCGTAGCCAGCGTCTCTGGCCTTCGAGTCAGACTTCACCTTGGTCTTGCCTACGTCTGGGGTCAACTTCTTTACACCCTCGCCGGTGTGCTCATCGCGGGTGTGATTTCGTCACCTAACGGATCAATGGGTGATGCCTACCTATTGCCGTCGGTAGCGGTAGTGGTTCTAGGTGGAACCTCGTTGCTTGGCGGTCGCGGTCTACCAACCGCCACGGTTATCGCAGCAGTGTTCCTTTCTCAACTTGACCAGTTCGTTCTAGCGCTTGGCGTGAACTTCGCCATTCGCACCCTGGTTCAGGCAGCGGCACTAGCCATTGGTGTCGCTATTTACACAGTGGATTGGGCTCGAGTGAGATCAACCCTCAACAGACTCCTGTCGGCATCGGGCCGCAGGCAGAACCAAGCTTCTTCGCCAACGGCTTAGAGGTCAAAAAATGCGCGACAGCGATGTCACGCAGTTAGATGGAGGAAACAAAGATGATTCGTCGTCGTAAAATCGCCGCGGTAATTTCCGCAGCGGCAGCAGCATCGATGCTTTTGACCGGCGCCGTCGCCGGCGTAGCATCAAGCGCCTCGGCAGCAACTAACCCATCATGGTGTGGCCCTAAGAAGATCACCATGGGTCTAACCGATGGCTTCGGTGGCAACAACTGGCGTCTAGTAACCACCGCTTCGGCACGCAACGAGGCTGCAAAGTGTTCAAGCGTCACCAAGCTTCTTTATGCAGATGGTCAGGGTAACGTTACCAAGGCAATCTCAGACATCAAGGGCATGGTTGCCAAGGGCGTAAAGGCTCTAGTTGTATTCCCAGACGCAGGTAAGGCAATCTTGCCAACCCTTCGCGCTGCATACAAGGCCGGCGTTGTAACCGTTCCTTACCGCGTTGACCCAGGAGGCACCGCTGGCAAGGACTACACCCTTTGGGTTGGTGGCGACTTCGTTACCGACGGTAAGAACTGGGGTACCTGGACCAAGAAGAACTTCCCTGCCGGTGCAAACATCCTGTTCTTGTCAGGTCCTGCTGGAAACAGCCAGGGTGCAGACGAGCGCAAGGGCTTCGAGTCAATTCTTGGCAACGGAAGCGGCAAGTACAAGTACATCGGCGAGCAGCCATTCGAAGTTACCAACTGGGATGCAGCTCTAACTCAGAAGGTTCTAACTGCGGCAATCGCAAAGAACCCAAAGATCGACGTTATCTTCTCTGACTTCGGCCCAGTTATGGTTTCATCACTAGGCGAGTTCACCAAGAGCGGTCGTTCAATTCCTGCACTAGCAACCTCAGATGGAAACATCCTTGGCTGCTTCTACCAGGACAACGTGAAGGCCAACAAGGACTTCAAGTTGATGACCGTTGCAACCGGTAACGACCACGTACGTCTAGCGGTTCAGCAGGCAGTTGCTCGCGCAACCGGCGGCAAGGTTCCAACTGCTACCTCGTTCAAGGCTCCAGTGTTTGAAGACTCAACCACCGGCAAGCCTCACCCAGTGCAGTGTAACCGCAGCATCAACGACTGGACCTTCTTGTCAGCTCAGATGAGCGGCGCGGACCAGCAGGCATTGCTACCAAAGAACTAACGCAACAAAAATAGCTACACAGGTTGCTGGGCCGGCTTAGTAATAGGCCGGCCCAGCACACCTTAATAAACGATTTGAAATACCAGGAGAACAAAGTGGCCCAGAGCGAATCTCAAACCGTAGTCATGGAACTACGCGGAATCTCGAAAAACTACTCGGGCGTCGCGGCTCTCACTGATGTAACCCTCCAGATCAAGTCTGGCGAAGTGCACGCACTGCTCGGCGAAAACGGTGCCGGCAAGTCAACCCTGATGAATGTTGCATCGGGTACCGTAGCCCCATCTTCTGGTGACCTTCTTGTTCACGGGGAGCGTTACGACGCTCTTACTCCGAAGCTTGCCAACAGCCTTGGCATTGCCATTGTTCACCAGCACCCAGCCGTGCTAAAAGACCTCACCGTGCTTGAAAACCTTCAGGTTGCACTGCCGGCTTCAGTATTCAAAGGCCGCCCAGCCGACAAAGTGGGTGCAGAACTTCTTGAACGCGTTGGCCTCAAGATTTCACTCAAACTTCGCGTAGAAGATCTGAGCATCGCTCAAAAGCACCTGCTCGAGATTGCTAAGGCCCTCGCAACCTCCCCAAAGATTTTGGTTCTAGACGAACCGACCGCAGCACTCGGCCAAGATTCAGTTGAATTGCTGTTTCAGCTGGTAGCCAAAGAAATTGCCAACGGAACCGCGGTTATTTACATCACCCACCGCCTCGCTGAAGTTCGCGAGCTCGCTGACATCGTTACAGTGCTGCGAGACGGCCACATGATGGCTACCTCAGACATCGACAAGATCACCGATGCCGAACTCTTGGCTCAGATTATCGGCCGCGAACTCGACTCGACCTTCCCGCCAAAGCACGTACGCGCGGCAGATGCCAAGCCAAACCTAGTTGTGAAGGGTCTTACCGGCAACGGGTTCAACGACATCAACATCGAGGCTTACCCAGGTCAAATCATCGGCATCGCCGGAGTGGTTGGCAATGGTCAGTCTCAGGTAATCAAGGCGCTCGCCGGCCAGGCAGATTTCAATGGAGAAATCGAGATCAACGGCAAGCGAATGACCTCGCGATCACTAAACGGCAAGGCAGCGTTGATGCCAGCTGACCGCCAGCGTGAAGGTGTGATGATGCGCATGTCGGTTCGAGAGAACTCGGCACTCGCATCCTTGAAGAAGTTCAAAATCTTTGGCCTTTTGAGCCGCAAGAAAGAGGTGACCGCTGTTCATGACACCCTCACCTCGCTCTCAATCAAGGCCCCTGGTCTAGAGGCGCCGGTCTCGGCCCTGTCTGGTGGAAACCAGCAGAAGGTCGTAATGGCTCGCGCCCTACTCTCGAACCCGGTAATGATCTTGGCCGATGAGCCAACTCAGGGTGTTGACGTCGGTGCTCGCTCGGAGCTGTACGAAATTTTGCGTCAGGCTTCGGCAGATGGCATTCCGGTTGTCGTGGCATCATCAGACGCCAAGGAGCTCGAAGGTCTTTGCGACACCGTTTATGTACTTTCGCGCGGTCAGGTTGTAAAGACTTTGCGTGACGGTGAAAACCGAGAAGAGGCGATGATTGAGGCGGCGGTTACATCCACAACCAAGGTCATTCGAGTCGAGCGTGAACTGCGCGAGCAGAAGCTTGCCAACGAAACCTTCATTGTGAAGTTCCGTCGGTTCCTTCGTGGAGACTACGCGCCACCGGCGATGCTGGCCATCGTCATGGTTGCGCTGGCCGCGCTAATCATGACCAAGACCGACAGCTATCTGAGCGACTTCAACATGAACGCGATTCTGCTTTTGGTTAGCGCGCTCGGTTTCGTTGCCATTGGCCAAACAACGGTAATGATGACCGGTGGAATCGACCTATCAACCGGCCCATTGGCGGGCTTCTTGGTAGTCATCGCATCTTTCTGCATCAACGATGATTCGCCGGCAACCGCAATGATTATGGGCATTGCCACCATGGTTTTGGTGGCCCTGCTCGTTGGTCTGGCGAACAGTGCACTGATTCGATTCGTTAAGTTCACTGCCATTGCGGCTACCTTGACCACCTACATTGCAATCGGTGGTTTCGCATTCTTGCTTCGCCCGCAGCCAGATGGCTACATCAGCCAAGCGCTGTCAGATGTTTTGAACGCCGCCATCGGGCCAATCCCGTACGTGTTCATTGCTTTGATTATCGCCACCATCGCCATGGAGTACTTGCTTCGTAAGTCTCGCTGGGGTTGGCGACTTCGTGCAGTCGGTTCTAACGAAGAGTCGGCTCGCAAGGTTGGTGTGAACACCACCCGTAGCATCATCGGTGCCTACGTGATTTCGTCGTTGTTCGTGTTTGTCGGCTCGCTCTTGATCATGGTTCAGCTCGGCATCGGAGATGCTTCGCAAGGTGTTACTTACACCCTCACCGGCATCACCGCAGTTGTGCTCGGCGGAACCTCACTGATGGGTGGCCGCGGAACCTACGTTGGCACCTTCATGGGCGCCATCTTGCTGATGCAGGTCTTGAACGCAACGGTATTCCTCGACCTTGACCAGACCTGGCAGTACCTACTGCAGGCGATCTTGATTTTGGTTGCAGCTGTGGTTTACAGCACCGCTCGAAACCGCAAGGCTTCGAAGAAATAGGTCTCCTAGTTAGAGAACAAAAAGTTAGGGCCCGCAGAGATGCGGGCCCTAACTTTTTACCTGGAAAGGCTAGATCTTGCGCTGGCGAGTCAGTTCGGCAATAGCCGACCAGTCAAGGTCGCGAAGATCTGGGTCATTTAGTGCGCTTTCGAATAGACCGCGAAGAACGCCGGCTACCGGAAGTTTTAGGTCAAGGTCGGCAGCTGCGTCTTCGACGAGCTTTACATCCTTGAGGCCAAGTGCAACCGAGAAGCCCGGCGGGGTGTAGTTGCGGTTCACAATCATCGGGCCATACCCGGTATAGGCGGCACCGGTGAAGGCGGTGTGGGTGATGATCTCGACAAAGGTATTCGGGTCGACTCCGCCAGATTCAACCAGTGCCACCGATTCGCCAATTGCCTGAAGGGCATGGATGAGGTTGTAGTTCACGCCGAGCTTCACGAGAATCGACTTGCTGTGATCTTCGCCGACATTCCAATGCTGGGCCGAAACCTTCTCGAAGATTACCGAGGCTGCATCGACAGCAGCAGCGTCGCCGGCGGCCACAATCAATAGTTTGCCGTTCAATATAGCTGCCGGTCGGCCGAGCACCGGTGCCGCAACGTAACCCAGGCCTGCCTTAGTGTGGCTTTCGGCCAAAGTTTTAGAAGCATTTGGGCTGAGGGTCGACATGTTGAGGTGAGTCGAACCGGCCTTGGCCAAGGCAAGGTTGTCTTCGCTAAACACTTCGAGCGCTGCCGCATCGTTGCTCAACATAGAAATGAAGAAATCATTTTGCATAGCGCCTACAAGGCCTACCTTGCGAGCACCCTTATCTAGCAGGTCGCCGATTTCTTTTGGTGATCGGTTCCAAACGTCAACCTCGAAGCCCTGTTCGAGTAGACGGGTGGCCATGGCCGTGCCCATCGAGCCCAAACCAAGCAGGGAAACGCGCATTTTTTCGGTCATTTACTAGCCAATCAATTCCGAGCGAACAAATTCAAGTTCACGGCTTACGTAGTCGATGATGTCGCCGGTCTTTAGCTCAGGCGGCAGAACATCCCAGGTATAGGTTTCAATCTCGAGGTGGTCTGATAGCGGGGTTTCGCGGTGCATCTTGAGCGCCTCTTGAACCCCGAAGCGAGTGGTGCGAAACGGGCCGAGTTCTTCGAGAAACACCGGCACGTGAAAGTGCGTGCGCATCTCAGAAACCACCGGGTTTGCCTCATAGGCGTCTAGCGCCTCGCCGAGGTTTAGGAACTTGGTGATTTTGCCATCCTGCTTCAGCGAGGTCTGGCTGAGGTAAATGGTGTCTGTGAATCGGCGCAGCGATTCGATCTTGTCTTGGGTCAGGTTCTCTACCCAGAGCGATGCCGCTTCTTGAAGCTTGAAGATTGGAATTCCGGCCTCTACCAACTTGGTCAGAGACTCGGTGATGTTTTCGAAGCCAACCGATTGGTGGCCGATATCAAAGACGATTCCGAGATAGCGACGAATGACTCCCTCGGCCTCACTTAACGGAATTCCCGCAACTTCTGCCAGTTCACGAATGCCGGCTAGCGAGTAGATGCGCTCCTTGAAGAAGGTGACCGTCTCATCGGTGGTTTCTAGGTAGCAGGCCGGCTCCGGCTCGATGGCCAACTTCACTCGGCGGCCGGTGCGCTGCTCGAGCTCGAGCAAGTGCTTCACGACCCTGAACACGTTGCGGGTGAAGGTCTTCACATATTCTTCGCCAGCTACGTTTGGCTTGAAGGCGAGTGGAGCAGTTTGAATTGAAGGGTTGATGTGCGCCGGCGAAATTTCGGCAAGGATGTCGGCAACCGAGTTGGTGTAATCGACGCGGGCGTCGGTGGTCCAGTCTGGTTCGTAGACGCGCTCCATGACGATGTCGCCCTTGAACGGACCGTATGGGAACGCGTTCACGGTGTAGACGTATAGGTCTTCTTGCCTCAAGAATTCGGCGAGCGATGCACGCTCTGCTGCACTTTCGGTGAGGGTCCTGGCCGAGGCGGCCGAGATGCGAAGTGAAACTGCGAAGGGCTCATCTGGAGAGATTCGTTTCTTCACCTGTGGCACGAATTCGCGCAGGCTGGCATTCATTTCGGCCCAAGTGTCGCCGGCGTGAACCAGCGTCGAATAACTTAGGTGGCCAAGTCCATTTTTCAAATCCATCGAATTCTCCATCACCTTTGACAATCCAAGTCTATGTGCAGTCAGACTTAACAACAATCAATTCTTTGACCAAAAAACCCCGAATTCTTGAACAAATAGTGAGTTTTTAGCCCCAAATCTGTAAAGTGATTGTAAAGAATGGCGCAAAGTGCGCACGAGTCAGGGGATTGACCATGCATTTCGATATCGGGGATGAACTTCGTCGGGTGCGCGTATCGCGCAAATTGAGCCTAAGAAGCGTTGCCACCTCTGTTGGTGTGTCAGCTAGCCTGCTTTCTCAGGTTGAAACCGGTAAGACCCAGCCTTCGGTCAGCACGCTCTATGCATTGGTAAACCACCTAGGAATTTCTCTCGACGGCCTGATGAAGGGCCAAGCCCAGAGCGAAGCTGCTGGCGATTCATCTGAATACCAAGACGGCCACCACGGAATTGTTCAGCGCCGCAACGAGAACCCGCTGATCGAGATGGAAAACGGTGTTGTTTGGGAGCGTCTCGCCGATGGCGGCCGCGAAGATGCCGACCCATTGATGGTTACCTACGAGCCAGGTAGCTCGAGCTCGGTAGACGGCAAGATGATGCGTCACGACGCCCTAGAGTACGGCGTAATTATTGAGGGAACCTTGACCCTAAAGATTGAGTCTGAAGTTCACGAGCTCTATCCTGGTGACTCTTTCAGCTTTGATGCCAACCGTTTGCACATGTATGAAAACAACTCGGCTAAGCCTGCTCGCGGCATCTGGTTTGTGATTGGCAACAAAGACACAGCAACCAGAGACCTGAGCAACCTCGGCCCGGCCAAGAACAGCGGCCCAACCTTGCCAGCAAAGTCTGCGGTAGACGTGCTAAACGTTATGGGTGACGCCAAGGCTCGCAAGCTTCGTAAGAAGTAGGCCTTCTTAGACCAACATGCTGAGCGGGTTCTCGATGCGCTTCACGAATGCCGCCAACCACTGAGCTGCAACTGCACCGTCAACTGCGCGGTGGTCTGCAGACAGGGTCACGGTCATAATGTTGGCCACAACAACCTGACCATCCTCAACAATTGCTCGCGGTGATGCCGCGCCAACTGCCAGGATGCCAGACTGCGGCGGGTTCAAGATTGCCGAGAATTCCTTGGTGCCATACATGCCGAGGTTGCTGACGGCAAAACTGCCACCCTCAAGTTCTTCTTGGCGAAGCTTGCCAGCTCGGGCACGTCCGGCCAGCTCGGCAATCTCCATGCTCAGGTTGCTTAGCTGACGTTTTTCGACTCCGCGAATAACCGGAGTCAGTAGACCGCCATCGGTGGCAACCGCAACTGCGATATCGGCCGATTCAAACTTGTGCATCGCCTCAGGGTTCCAAATGACGTTTGCTTCTGGAACATCCATGAGGGCCGAAGCAACAGCCTTGACCACGATGTCGTTCACCGAAATCTTTACCGGCGACGACTCGTTGATGCGCTTTCGCAAATCAAAGAGCGAGTCGACCTTGCAGTCGGCGGTGACGTAGAAGTGCGGAACGGTGGTCTTGCTCTCGGTTAGGCGGCGAGCGATAGCGCGGCGCATTCCAGAGTGTGGCACGGTGACGTAGCTGCTCGAGTACTCCTGCTTGGCAATGGCCGAACCAGGCGCAGACTCGGATGAACTGCCCGATGCGGTTGGTACTGCGACAGGCGCTGCAACGGGCGCAGCAATTGGCGAACCATTAGCCAAGAAGTGCTCGAGGTCGCGACGAACCACGCGACCGTCAGGGCCGGTGCCGGAAATCTGGTTCAGGTCAACGCCGCGTTCGGCGCTCAACTTGCGAACGATTGGGCTAACAAACTTGCGACCACCGTCATTGCTTGCGATCGGTGCAGCAACTGGAGCTGCTACCGAAGTGACTGCTGCAGCAATCGGTGCAGCCACCGGAGCCGCCACTGGAGAGACAACTTCGACAACCGGAGCTACGACCGGCTCAGCAGCGCTGCCGCCAAGAAGAGCGTCTCCGGCAGAGCCATCCTCGCCCGCTCCGAGCAGAATCATGATCGGTGAGCCAACTTCTACCGAAGCGCCATCGGCAACCAAGATCTTGTAGACGGTGCCTTCGGCATCGGCGGCATAGTCGACGACAGCCTTTTCGGTTTCCATCTCGGCGAGAACATCGCCGATCTTTACCGAAGCGCCGACTTCGACGTTCCACTTCGATAGAACAATTTCGGTTGCGCCAGCGGCAACCTCAGGCATGCGAATCAGAGTTGCCATTAGTTCTTACCGAACCCTTCAGCTGCGCGCTTTAGACCGGCAACAACTTCTTCGGTCTTGGCAATCGCTGCACGCTCAAGAACCTTAGAGATGCTTGGTGATGCCTCGCCACCGTGAACTCGCTGAACCGGCTGGTCTAGGTAGTCGAAGAAGCGACGCTGAATCTCGTCAGACAACCAGCTGCCATAGCTGGTGCCCTGAGCGCCCTGCTCGACGATCATTACCGCATTGGTCTTCTTGATGCTGGCCTCGATGGTATCCCAGTCGATGCTTGCGCGGTCTAGCCAACGAAGGTCGATAACCTCGGCGTCAACACCGGTCTGCTCGACTGCCTCGAGTGAGTGGTTCACCATAGATAGGTAGGTCAAGATTGTGAGGTCGTTACCGGCACGCTTGATGGCTGCCTTACCGAAAGGAATCTGGTAGTCGTAGTCGCCCACTGCAATCTCGCCCTTTGAGGCATAGAGGTCGACGTGCTCGATTACGAGAACAGGGTCTTCGAGTGCCAAAGCGGCGTTCATCAGACCGATGTAGTCAAACGGGTTCGAGGCTGCCACGATTCGCCATCCTGGAGCGGTAGCCATGATGCCGGCTGGGTCCATGAGGTGCTGCGAGCCATAGCCCGAGCCCATTGCCACCTTGGTACGAATGACCACCGGAACGGCAGCGTCGCCTCCGAACATGTGGCGTGCCTTTCCGATCTGGTTGAAAACTTGGTCGGCGGCAACCCACATGAAGTCTGGGTACATGAATTCGATTACCGGGCGGAAGCGACCATCCAAGGCCATACCGCCACCGAGACCGGCGAATGCGTTCTCGCTAATTGGCGTGCCTAGGATGCGGTCTGGGTACTTTTCGACCAAGCCCTTGGTTGCTCCGTTGGTGCCACCCTTTAGGCGGTGGATGTCTTCACCGAGAACCACGATGCGTGAGTCGGTCTCCATGCGGCGATCCATCACGGCAGCCACTGCGTCGACGAAGCGAACTTCTTCTTTAGCGCCGGAGTGGGTCTCAAACTCTTCGGTGCGGGCACCGTTTAGCTCACTAGCGTCACCGCGAACACCAACGTTTACGAAGTCAACACTTGGCCAAAGCTCTTCACGAATCTTGCGTGCGCCTGGCTTGCCGTTCGGGTCGGCTTCTAGCAGCTGGTTTACTGCTAGTTCCATTGCGGCCTGGGCCTGAACGCGAACGTTGTCAACCATCTGCTGGTCGAGAAGACCAAGGGCAATCATCTCGTTGGCAACGCGAACCAATGGGTCGCGTCCGCGCCACGCTTCTTCTTCGTCCTTTGGTCGGTAACCGAATGCGCTGCCAGGGAATGGGCCATTCTGGTGGAAGAAGCGGTAGACCTCGGCTTCGATAACTGCCGGGCCCTTGCCGGCACGAACGTGCTCGGCAATTTCTTGCATGGCTAGGTGAACGGCAAGAGGGTCCATGCCGTCTACGCGCCAGCTCGGAATTCCGAAACCGGTGCCGCGGCCAGACAGGCGCTCCTCAGCGGTTACCTCAGAAACGTGGGTAGAAACTGCATAAAGGTTGTTCTCGATGAAGAACACTAGAGGGATGTCCCAGGCGGCAGTCAGGTTCATGGTCTCGAGAACCGAACCGATGTTTACCGCTCCATCGCCGAAGTAGCTGACGGTTAGGTCGGTGGTGCCAGAGTGCTGCTGAGCCCAAGCGTTACCGGCTCCGAGTGGCACACCGCCACCAACGATTGCGTTCGTGCCGAGGGCTCCGGCTTCCTTCCACTGAAGGTGCATCGAGCCACCGCGACCGCGGCAGTATCCCTGAGCAAGGCCGAGAATTTCGGCGAGGGTGCGCTGAAGCACATCCTGGATGTCGTGATTGACGAGGTTGGTGACGTCTAGGTTTGGGGCCACATAGCCGATTGCCTTGGCCAAGAACTGGTGGTGACCGCGGTGCGAGCCATTGACGGCGTCGGTGCCACGAAGGCCAACGATCGAACCGACTGCGCCACCTTCTTGCCCGATGCTCGAGTGAGCCGGGCCGTGAACAAGACCCTCGCCGGCAAGCTGCAACACGGTCTCTTCAAACGCACGGATGAGGTGCATCTGGCCAAGCATGTTCTCGAGCAAGCCTGGGTCAGCATTGCGCCAGTCTTCGGCAGTGGTGCGAAGTTCGACCCAAGGCTCTTTCGGTGAAAGCTGAATCTTCTCGGTCATCTTTGACTCCAATGTCTGGCTGGCTAATTAAAACTGCGGAAATACCTGTACTCAAGAATAGCCAAATGTATCCAATTCATTCCATAAATTCTGTAAATACTTATAAAAATGAGATTTATGCGCAAAGATGTATCCAATTAGGACTTTAGGAGTCAAAATGACCAAGGGCATTCCTACGCTTCGCGGAACCGACCACATTGGGTTTACCGTGCCCGATATCGAAGAGGCCACAGTCTTCTTTCGAGACATCATCGGCTGCGAATATGTGTACAGCCTCGGCCCGTTTCAGAGCGAAGACGACTGGATGGCCGAACACCTAAACGTCAACCCGCGCACCATCATGAAGGAGATTCGTTTCTTTAGGTGCCACTTCGGTTCTAACTTCGAGATCTTTGAATACAAGTCGGCCGACGCCGATTGGCCAAAACCGCAGCCTCGCAATAGCGACATCGGTGGCCACCACCTTTGCTTCTATGTCGATGACCTAGATGCCGCGGTCGCCTATTTAAAGGAGAACAACATCCGAGTTCTCGGCGAACCAACCAAGAGCTCGAATGCGAGCCTCGGCCAAACCTGGGTATATTTCTTAAGTCCGTGGGGAATGCAGTTTGAACTCTGCACCTACCCAGACGGTAAGGCCTATGAGAAAGACGCGAAGGTAAAGTTGTGGCACCCAGCTCACCCAGCCGAGTAGCGGCGACGCTTCGCGAAGAGATTCTCAACGGAACACTGGCCCCAGGCGACCGCCTCAGCCAAGAAGACATCGCCGAGCGATTTGGCGTCAGCCGACAGCCGGTTCGCGACGCACTCCGTCAGCTCGAGGGCGATGGGCTAATCACCATGGTGGCAAATGCCGGTGCCTGGGTTTCGAAGCTCTCTGAAAGCGAATGTTACGAGGCTTACCAGGTGCGCGAACGACTCGAACCGCTGCTTCTGTCGCACAGCATTCCAAACCTAAAGCCAGCGCAAATTCAACGCCTGACCGAGTTGGTTGCCGAGATTGAGAAAACCACCGATCTCGAACAGTTCTTGCGATTAGACCGCGAATTCCACCTACTTTCGTATGCGGGTGCCGACCCGGGCATGCTTCGCGAGTTTGTCGAACGCATCTGGAACACAACCCAGCACTACCGCCGTGCGTTTGCCAAGCTCAGCGGTTTCGTAACCTCGGAGGTTACGCACATGGAGCACAAGCTCATCCTGGATGGAATTATTCGCCGTGATTCGCCGCAGGCCGAAAAGGCGCTCGAGGGCCACATTCGTCGCACGCGAGTCACTCTTTCAGAGCACAAAGAAATCTTCAGCTAAGCAGCTTGCTAGGCGAGGTTCTTGCGCAGGATCTCGAGCTGACGACTCATCGTGGTAGGCAAATGTGCGCCAAACTTTGCGAAGTATTCGGTGGTCAAGTCTGCCTCCTGAGACCAGGCGCTAGCATCCACGGTAAAAATATCGGCAAGTTGCTGATCGGTAATTTCTAACCCGTCGAGATTTAGGTCGGCGATGATTGGCAGGTTGCCAATTGCCGATTCTTGAGCCTCGACCTCGTTCTCGAGACGCCTCGCAATCCACTCAAGCACGCGAGTATTTTCGCCAAAGCCAGGCCAGAGAAACTTTCCATTGGCATCTTTTCTGAACCAGTTCACCTGAAAAATGCGAGGACGGTTTGACGGTTTCAGACCGCGACCAACATTTAGCCAGTGCTGCCAGTAGTCGCCCATGTTGTAACCGCAGAATGGCAACATCGCAAACGGGTCTCGGCGTAAGGTGCCAACCACGCCCTCTGCCGCAGCGGTTTGCTCAGACGAGATGGTTGCGCCCATGAATACGCCGTGATCCCAGTCGCGTGACTCGACAACCAGCGGAACATTGGTAGCTCGGCGACCACCGAACAGAATCGCATCGAGCGCAACACCTTCAGGCGAATCCCAGGCCGAGTCAATCGTCGGGCACTGTGAGAGCGATACGGTGAATCGCGAATTCGGGTGCGCGGCTGGTTTGCCGCTGGCTGGAGACCAGGACTTTCCGGTCCAGTCGGTGAGCTGAGCCGGCGCTTCATCGGTTAGGCCCTCCCACCACACGTCACCATCGGGGGTTAGGGCCACATTCGTGAAAATCGTGTTGGAGCGCATGGTCTCAACCGCTACCGGGTTGGTCTTCATGCCGGTGCCAGGGGCAACGCCAAAGAAGCCGGCTTCTGGGTTTATCGCGCGAAGGCGGCCTTCTGCGTCAGGAGCAATCCAGGCGATATCATCACCGATGGTAGAGACCTGCCAGCCCGGCAAAGTTGGGCGAAGCATCGCAAGGTTAGTCTTGCCACAGGCAGATGGAAAAGCGGCTGCAATGTGAAAATTCTTGCCTTTAGGTGAGGTTAGTTTGACCAGAAGCATGTGCTCGGCGAGCCAACCTTCGTTGCGGCCAAGAACTGAGCCGATGCGCAACGACATGCATTTTTTGCCAAGCAAGGCGTTGCCGCCATAGCCCGAACCGAACGACCATATTTCGTTGGACTCGGGAAAGTGCGCGATGTATTTCTCTACGTTGCACGGCCAGGTGGTGTCGGCCGAAGCGATACCGTTCTCATCGAACAGTGGCGCACCAACTGAATGCAGGGCCGGCACCCATTCGGCGCCAGCGTTTATGAGGTTGAGCACTTCGGTTGAAACGCGCGTCATGATGTGCATGCTCAGAACCACATAAGGAGAGTCGGTGATTTCAACACCAAATCGAGCCTGTCGTGAGCCGATCGGCCCCATTGAGAATGGCACCACATACATGGTGCGACCGCGCATGCTTCCCTTGAATAGGCTACGCAACAGGTCTTTCATCCAGAGCGGGTCACGCCAGTTATTGGTAGGGCCGGCGTCTTCTTCGTTTGCGCTGCAGATGAAGGTGCGGTCTTCGACGCGGGCTACGTCGGCGGGGTCGGTTCGAGCCAAGTAACTATTTGGTCGAAGTTCTGGGTTGAGTCGAATGAATGTGCCGTTTTCGACCAGCAATTCGGTGAGCTCTAGCCATTCGGCATCAGAGCCGTTGCACCAAACGATATCGCTCGGCTGGGTAAGCTTCGCGGTATCGGCTACCCATTGCTCGACAGATAGAACCGTCATTTTCTTGGACCCCTTTGTCCTAAATCAACACTTTTGTATAGTCTAGGTGAACACATCTAGCAATTACCAGCCGGAATCGCCTATTATGTTAAACACAGGTGAACCGGTTCAAGGGAGAACGAAATGTCAATCTCTGCTCATGATGAAGCTAGAGTGCTCGCAAGCGTGCCTAAGGGGCTGCTCATTGATGGCGTATGGCGCGACTCCTCAGACGGTTCAACGCTGGATGTAACCGACCCGGCAACCGGCAAGGTTGTTGCCACGATTGCCAGCGCAACCGCGGCAGATGGATTGGCCGCTCTCGATGCTGCCGACCGCGCACAGGCTGCCTGGGCAAAGACTGCACCTCGCTATCGCGCCGAAATTTTGCGAGCCGCCTTCGACAAGGTCATTGAACTGGCCGATGATTTTGCCATTTTGATGTCGATCGAAATGGGCAAACCTTTCGCCGAAGCCAAGGGCGAGGTTATGTATGGCGCCGAGTTCCTTCGTTGGTTCAGCGAAGAAGCCGCCCGAGTGGCCGGAAGATTTGGCACCGCGCCCGACGGCAAAATGCGCCTGATGGTTCAAAAGCGTCCGGTGGGCCCGAGCCTCTTCATTACCCCTTGGAACTTTCCGTTGGCAATGGCTACTCGCAAGATTGCACCGGCTATCGCCGCGGGTTGCACGATGGTTCTCAAGCCGGCCGCGCTTACCCCGCTTACCTCACTACTGTTTGCAAAGGTCTTGGAAGAAGTCGGTGTTCCGGCGGGTGTGGTCAACGTAATTCCAACCACCACCTCGGGTGCTGTTACCGGCCCGATCATCAAGGATGCTCGCCTGCGCAAGCTGTCTTTCACCGGCTCGACCCCGGTCGGACGTCGCCTAATCGCAGACTCTGCAGATCGAGTGCTCAGAGTTTCAATGGAGCTCGGTGGCAATGCGCCATTTATCGTTTTCGAAGATGCCGACATTGACAAGGCAGTGAGCGGCGCAATGCTCGCCAAGCTTCGCAACATGGGTGAGGCCTGCACCGCAGCCAACCGAATGATTGTGCACGAAAGTGTGGCCGCAGAGTTCTCAAGCAAACTTGCCGCAAAGATGGCCGAACTCAACGTGCAGCGTGGGCTGACCGATGGTTCGAACATCGGCCCAATCATCGATGCCAAGAGTCGCGAGTCGATTCACGAACTGGTAACCGATGCCGTTTCTAAGGGGGCAACGGTTTTGACCGGTGGCCAAATTCCGGCTGGTGAAGGCTACTTCTACCCTCCTACCGTTCTTACCGGCGTGACCAAGGATGCTCGCATTCTTCAGGAAGAAGTCTTCGGTCCGGTAGCGCCAATCGTGACCTTCAGCAGTGAAGCCGAGGCAATCGCACTGGCGAATAACACCGAGTATGGTCTCGTTGCCTACGCCTTCACTAAAGACCTAAACCGTGGTTTGCGTTTGGCCGAAAGCCTGGAAATTGGAATGTTTGGCCTAAACACCGGAATCGTTTCAAACCCGGCTGCACCTTTTGGTGGAGTCAAGGCGTCGGGTGTTGGGCGAGAGGGTGGCCGTGAGGGCATCGAGGAATATCTCGAAACCGTCTACATCGGCATCGCCGACCCGTTCGAAGAATAGGTTTTACTTGCTCGGCGTGAAAATGCGCTGAAGGCCAAGCTTGGTCACGAGCAACATCGCTTCGAGCACAATCGATCGGCTCATCTTTGAGACGCCGTGTTCGCGCTCAATAAAGGTGATTGGCACCTCTTTGATGCTCGCCTCGGCTTGCTCTGACTTTCGAGTCATCTCAACCTGAAACGAATAGCCTCGCGCGCTCAGATGTTCGAGGTCCAGCCGGCTCAGCAGCTCGGCTTTGTAAACGCGATAGCCTGCCGTCATGTCTCGGGTGCTCGAGGCAAGCATGAACTGAGCATAGACGTTGCCCCAACGTGAAAGCATCATGCGGTGCCAAGGCCAGTTTTCAACTTTGCCACCCTTGGTCCAACGTGAACCGATTACGAGGTCGTGGCTTGGGGCAACGGCCAGAAGCTTGGGCAAATCCTCAGCGCGGTGGCTGCCGTCTGCGTCCATCTCAACCAAGAACTCGAAACCGCGTTCGATTCCCCAGGCGAAACCAGCCTTGTATGCGCCTGCGAGACCAGCCTTCTCTTTTCGGTGCAGAACGCTGGTGCGCTCATCCGAGTTGGCAAGATTTTCGGCAATCTGGCCGGTGCCGTCTGGGCTACCATCATCCACAATCAATAGGTTCACACCAGGATTATGGGCAAAAAGCTCGCCCACCGAGTGCTCAAGATTGAGCGCCTCGTTATAGGTGGGCATGATTACTAGGGTTTTCATTGCATTGCTCCCCTAGCGATTATTTCGAGAAAACCAGCAGAGTGCCGGTTCCCTTGTATGCGGTGTCGGCGATGAATTGTGCGGTTACCCAAGATTGAATTTCAGCCGAAACCGAAGTGCCAGACTTTGAGCCGTTCATCCCGCCGCCCTTGACGTCATTGCCTCCAGACAAGACATACTTTACCTCGCCAGAGGCCACCATCTTTTTGAAGGCTTCAAGGGTTGGGGCTGGGTCGCTGCCATCGAACCCGCCAATAGGAAGCACACTTTCGCCGGTGGCCGTAATGATTGGGGCAGCGGTCTGCGCGCCGAAAACGGCTACCAGGTATTTCGAGTCACCACGGTTTGCCTGCAGGTAAGCGATCAAATCTGCGCCTGCCTTTGAACCGCCACCCATGGGCTTGCCGCCTCCAAAGCCGCCAAAGCCGCCGGTAGGCAGCTTCATGCCTGAAGGTAGCTTCAGCCCGCTTGGTGGTTGCATCCCGTTAGGTAGCTTCATGCCGACAGGTGGTTGCATTCCGCCCGGAAGGTTTGCAAAGTTTGGTGTCTTGCCACCACTCTTGCCACCACCCATGGCGCCCATTTGAAGCGAAGCAGGCCCGGCTGCGGGGTTTATCGAGCTCGGGTTATTGATGGTGTCTACTGCCCAAGCCGCCGGCGTGAGAGTTAGCGAACCGATGATTCCAACAGTTAGCAAGCCTCTAGCAAATGGGGTCTTCAAGAAGCGGTAGCCGGCAAACAGAGCGGCCAAGGTTGCTATCGCCAAGGCGAGTTGCACAAGAGGTAGCGAATCGAGGTAACCGGCGTAGCTGAGCCCAACGAAAACCGACCAAAGCGCAGTGACGCCCACGATGGTCGCAATCCAAACCTTTTGACCCGAGCGCATCGATGCTTCGATTGCCATTGCAATTAGTGCAACCATCGGCAAAACCATCGCCGTGACGTAGAACTGGTGCAAGCCGGCGACCGCAGAGAACATAACTGCGAAAGTTACAAACCAGCCGGCCAAGAAAATAGTGGTGGCTTTCTTTTCGCGCAGCACGAAGAGCGCGATGATCGCAATGACGGTTGCTGGAATCAGCCAAGAAACCTGACCCGAGAGTTGTTGGTTGAAAAGACGATCGATTCCGGCCTCGCCACCAAACGGAGGGGTGAATGATCGGTAGCTCGCCGAGCTGTCGGCGCTGCCATCCGAAGAAAATCTGCCCAGTGCGTTGTAGCCAAAGACCATCTCCCACGGGCTATTGGCATAGGTGCCACCAACGTAAGGGCGGTTGGTAGCCGGGGTGAGCGAGACAATAACAATCCATAGCAGTGAGAGAGCGAGGCTGGTAAAGCCGGCAATTGCCAGGTCGACAATCTTCTTGCCTAGCTTCTGTTCAGTGAAGAACCAGGCCAGGATGAGTGCCGGCCAAACCGCCCAAGCCACAATCATGTACATCTGGAAGGCGGCGGCCACCCAAGCGCCGGCAAAAATCAGGTGCTTTCGGCTGGTCAGCTTGAAAGCCTTGAGGGCTTGCCAAAGAGCTAATGCGAGCATCAAAACAAACATGGATTCTGGTTGGTTTGAACGTGCAACCGCGATGGCGATTGGCACACCGGCTACCAGGAAGCCGGCGATCAATCCGGCGCGCGGGCCGTAAAGGTTCTTGATGCTGAAGGCGATGACTAAAACCACCACAACGGTAGCAATCGCGTTAGGTGCATTTACCGCCCAGGTGCTGAAGCCGAACAGTTTTACAAAAATTGCCGATGCCCAGTACGAGCCTGGAATTTTGTCGAGGCTGATGGTTCCGGCCGGGTCGATTGCACCGAAGAAGAAGTTCGAAAAAGACTTACTCATGCTCACGGCGATGGATGCGTAGTACTCCGAACGTTCGCCCGCCGCGAGGTTCCATAGGGTTACCAACCCCGAGCTAGCTGCCAACGCTAAGACGATTAAACGCCAACCGAGCGCACCGCCCTCGGTTTCGGAGGTTGCTGCGCCCGTTTCGGGGGCTATCTGGGGTGTCTGTGTCTCACTCATGCATCACAATCTTCCAGTGAAGTCTGTGAGAAATCTGGGATGCCGCTGGGCTCCGTCTGGCAAAATCTAGACGACTTTAAGCTGGCCGTCTCCGAGCAACACGGGCTTGTTGAGCAACTCCATGGCTTCGGCGTCGCTGAATAGACGCGAGCGAATGATGAAACGAAGGCCCTCGGGGGTCTCGAGTGAGAAACCGCCACCTCGGCCGGGCACTACATCGATGGTGATGTGCGTGTGCTTCCAATACTCGAACTGTTCGAGCGAGATCCAAACCTTGATGGCTTGTGCAATGTCCGTAATGAACAACTCACCCAGCAAAACATCGGCGCCACCGACCCTAAATTCGCCGGCGGTGTAGCACATCGGTGCTGAGCCGTCGCAGCAGCCACCCGATTGGTGAAACATCAGCGGCCCGTGAATTGAGGTGAGCTTGCGCAGCAGGTCATCGGCGGCCGGGGTCGTCTCGATGCGAACCGGTAGCTCGCCATAGATAGGGCTCGTGCCACTTGTCGCTAGTGTGCTCATGATTGCAGGTTAGTCCTTTGTCTCAAGGATGAAAAGAGAAGTGGAGGCCGACTTGTGCAGCCGACCTCCACCGAGTGTTACTTGAGCTTCGGTTTAGAAGAAGCCCAACTTGCTCTCTGAGTAGCTGACCAGAAGGTTCTTGGTCTGCTGGTAGTGGTCAAGCATCATCTTGTGGTTTTCGCGACCGATGCCTGATGACTTGTAGCCACCGAACGCAGCGTGAGCTGGGTAGGCGTGGTAGCAGTTGGTCCAAACGCGACCAGCCTTGATCTCGCGGCCGGCACGGTATGCGGTGTTCATCTTGCGAGTCCAAACACCCGAGCCGAGGCCGTACAGGGTGTCGTTCGCGATTTCCATTGCCTCATCGAAGCCGTCGAACTTGGCAACCGATAGAACCGGGCCAAAGATCTCCTCCTGGAAGATGCGCATGTTGTTGGTGCCTTCGAAGATGGTCGGTGCAACATAGAAACCACCCGATAGGTCGCCGCCAAGGTCAACGCGGTGGCCGCCCATGAGCAGCTTTGCGCCTTCTTGCTTTCCGATTTCGATGTAGCTCAAGATCTTCTCGAGCTGGTCGTTAGATGCCTGGGCGCCGATCATGGTGACGGTGTCTAGTGGGTTGCCCTGGATGATTGCCTTGGTGCGAACCATGGCGTCGGCAAGGAACTTGTCGTAAATCGGTGCGTCAATCAGTGCACGTGAAGGACAGGTACAAACCTCGCCCTGGTTCAGCGCGAACATGTTGAAGCCCTCGATGCACTTGTCGTAGAACGAGTCGTTCTCGTCGGCGATGTCGCGGAAGAAGATGTTTGGTGACTTTCCACCAAGCTCTAGGGTTACCGGGATGATGTTCTCAGATGCGTACTGCATGATGAGGCGGCCGGTAGTGGTCTCGCCGGTGAATGCAATCTTGGCGATGCGACGTGAAGAGGCAAGTGGCTTGCCGGCCTCAACGCCGAAACCGTTTACCACGTTTACAACGCCGGCTGGTAGTAGGTCTGCGATGAGCTCCATCACATACAAGATTGAAACCGGGGTCTGCTCGGCTGGCTTTAGAACCACACAGTTACCGGCGGCCAGTGCCGGAGCAAGCTTCCAAACGGCCATCAAGATAGGGAAGTTCCAAGGGATGATCTGACCGACGACGCCTAGAGGCTCGTGGAAGTGGTAGGCGACGGTGTCGTGGTCTAGCTCGCCGAGTGAACCCTCCTGGGCTCGGAGTGCGCCGGCAAAGTAGCGGAAGTGGTCGATGGCTAGAGGAATGTCTGCCGCCATGGTCTCGCGAACTGGCTTGCCGTTCTCCCAGGTCTCAGCAACCGCGATCTTCTCTAGGTTCTGCTCCATGCGGTCGGCAATCTTGTTCAGAATGATTGCGCGCTCGGTAGCCGAGGTCTTGCCCCAGCTCTTGAATGCTTCGTGAGCCGCGTCTAGGGCCTTGTCGATGTCAGCGGCATTACCTCGGGCAACCTCGGTGAATACGCGGCCATTGACCGGTGAGACGTTTTCAAAGTACTGGCCAGATGAAGGTGCCACATACTGGCCACCGATCCAGTGGTCATAGCGTGGCTTGTAATCCATAACTGCGCCGGCTTGACCTGGCTGTGCATAAACGGTCATTGCTATTTTCCTTTCGAAGCTGGCATCCTTGCCAACCACATCCGATTTCAATCGGCTCCATCGCCGACCAACGATTGTGAATCTACGCCCGGGTTGATTTCGGTTGTATAACGAACTCGCGTGACTAGCCGGAAGCACACAAAACGGCTAGTTGACCCCCTAGCCAAACGGCTAGGTAGAGGAGTAAGGTAACCAACATGGACAACGACGTTCGAAACGAATCTAAAGTCGACCACCGCCCAGATGTCTCTCTCGGGCGGCGCTCGCCGCTGGCCAAGACCCGCATCGTGGTTGCCGACCGCAACGTGATCACTCGGGTTGGGCTGCGAAGCATCCTTGAAAGAAATGCCGGTATGGCCGTGGTGGCCGAGGCAACCAGCTATGACGCGGTGCTAGACACGGTAGACGAGCACGGCCCGGACGTTCTGATCATCGACCTTGACCTCGGCGATGACACGACCCGCGGGCTGAAGCTCTGCGAAGAAGTGACCGACCGCTACCCGGCCACCAAGATTTTGGTACTCGCCCAAAAACTCAGCGAGATGATTGTGGTTGAGGCCCTGCGTCGCGGCGTTACCGGCTACCTCTGCAAGGATGACGTCAAGGCCGACGAACTGGGCAAGGGCGTGCGTTCGGTGCAAGACGGTGAAACCGTGCT
>CANGGK010000013.1 GCA_947453475.1 Microbacteriaceae bacterium | reverse complement strand
GGTTGGGCCGAGCCAATTTTCTACGCTCACGAAGGCACCGACCTCGCCTGGCGCGTCTGGAACTCAGGTTTTGAAACCCGCTACGAGCCGCGTCTTGTTGTTAGCCACCCTCCGGTAGGCCCTGAGCGCCACGACAAGAGCATTTGGTTTGGCATGCGCAACAAGGTTGTTATGGCTCGCCGCAACCTGCCGGTGCCGTTCCTAGTGATTTACCCACTTGCCTGGTTTGCGCTGGACTTCATCAAGATTCTGATTGGCAAGATTCCTCACCCTTCGGGTAAGTACGCAATCAAGACACAACTTCGTGAGCTATTCAAGGGATTATTCGCAGGAATGCGAATGGACCTTCGCGACCAGGGTTATGTCTTCGATAAGGCTGCGGTTCGACGCAAGCTATCTTGGAAGACCATTGGTGTAATGACCTCGCACGGGCGTCCGCCGCTTATCTAAGGCGATTACCGTTCAGCTATTCCTTTAGAACGCCTGCGACAACCGAACTTCGATTAGTTGCCCAACGAGATCTCTCGGTAGGCACTCATCCTTGCTGAAATGTAGGGAACCCTTGGTGAAGGTGTAGCCCTCGAGCTCGGATGGTAGCTCTTGAAAGACGTGCCCGCTGAACGGAAAATAAGAATTGTGATTCTTGTAGGCATCGAAGCCGGCGATGCCCTTACCGTCCACCTTGAAGCAGGCCAAGTTATAAGAGATACACTCTTCGGCTTCAGGGATGAATTCCAGAATAAGTGATCGCAGTTCGGCTAACACCGTGCGCTGCGGCTCACTTACGCCGGCAAGAAAGTCGTCGATGACAGTCATCGCAAATCGACCTCTAAAACGTGGTGCTGATTAACGCCAGGAGGCGAGAATCAAGCCCATCACGGTCAAGCTGACGATGTCTTGGCCAACCTCTAGAATCCAAACGCGGAAACCCTGGCCACCAAATAGGCGGTGCGAAAGCGAAGACGCCGCACCGATTCCGAAACCAAGGAACGCACCGGCAATGCCACCGTTGAGCACACCGAAGTTAGGGTCGGCCTTGAACGCGAGGTCTAGAAAGATTGCTAGCGAGATTGCCTGCACGAATGCACCGGCGAATGTGCCACCGAAAATTGCACCCATGTTTGAGCCACCGGCGGCATCTTCTGGGCGCTTGCCCTGAAGCTTCCACCAGATTGGAAAGAAGGTCTTTGGCCCGAACCATACAGCGCCAATAATGATGCCGGCTACACCGGCGACTGCAATGGCGGCCCAGTTCAATTCAGTAAAAATCATGCCTAAACTCTAGCTGCGCGGGCGCAAAGTTGCCACCATTGGGCACACAAACGGGTCAACATTGTTACTCAGGCCAACCTTGCTCAAATACTTGATGATCACGACGTAGCTGGCGATCAAATTCATTTCGATTAGCGGGATGTCGTTCTGGCGGCAGTACTCCCCCACAATGGCATGTGCCTTGCGAAGATTCGGGCGAGCCATCGAAGGGAATAGGTGGTGTTCAACCTGGTAGTTCAGACCGCCCATAAGGTTGTCTTTTAGCCAGCTGCCACGGATGTTGCGACTGGTCAGAACCTGACGCGAGAAGAAATCAAGCTTGGCATCTTTTGGAACCAGCGGCATTCCCTTGTGGTTTGGCGCGAACGCTGCACCCATAAAGAAACCAAAAATCATCATCTGGAAGACCCAGAGCGCAATGGCCCAGAGCCAACCAAAGATAAAGCCCATGGCAACGTAAGGTGCCGCCTGGCGAACAACCATAAGACCAAACTCGAGCAGACGAGTCTGCAGTGGCTTATCTTTGCGAACAAGCCCAGCAAATGAATCGAGGAGAAGGTCGAAGCCGGTTAGGAACAATAGGAACGGAAACAGGTAGCCCTGACGCTCGCTGAGCCAGCGCTCTACGCCCTTCTTAGCGTTGCGAGATTCTGGGGTGAAGCTAAGAATGCGAATCGCAATGTCTGGGTCGGCATCAATCTGATTTGGCACCTTGTGGTGCTGGTTGTGCTTCTTCATCCAGAAGCCATAACTCAAGCCGGCAAAGAGGTTGGCCAGGATGAGCCCAAGCCAGTCGTTTGCCTTGTTACCGCGGAACACCTGACGGTGGGCTGCCTCGTGGGCGATAAAACCATACTGGGCCGAAAGAACGCCGAGCAGACCAGCCACGCCAAAACCGGCAATGATCCAAACCGGGTTCTCGTTGAATGCCTGACCGATGAAAGCTCCGGCAGTCCAGAGCCCAGATGCCAGAGCTGAAATCACGGCAAGGCGAATCATGTAGAAACTTGGCTTCTTCTGCATCAAGCCCGCAGCTTTGACTCTCGTCAGCACCTCGTTGAAGTTAGTAACGCTTTTGGTGCCTACAGCAATGCTCATGGTCTAACACTAGGCGCGTGGAGTGACAATCGAGCCCGATTATCGGGCGATTCACAGTTTGGTTGAAACTATTCGAGAAAGGTTGCCACGATCTCGGCAAAAACGCCCTCGAGAAGTTCTTCAAAATAGGCCCGAGCCACGGGTGTTTTGGCATCATGAAGCATCAAGATGGCAGCATCACGCAACTCGTGAAGAGCGCCACCTACTATTTCGAGCGTTTGATTGCGACTAGCAAAGTGCAGCTCGAGCGAAATGATGAGGTTACGTAGGTAGTACTTCTGCTGACGTTCGGTCATCGGCGCTGCATCGAGTGCCTCAAGTTGCAACTCAAAGCTCTCTTTTGCGTTCCACACGAAATCGGCAGGGAACTTTCCATTTTCAAACATTTCTCACCTCGCACCCAGTTTAACTATCAAGCCGAGCAAGTAGTATTGCGGCGAGGGAGGCCATCGATGAATCCAGAAACATTCGAGTTAATTCGCGATTCTCTGCGCGGAGTGGCAGAAATTTGGCAAACCGATAGAGGTGTGGCTTTCGACCGCCTACCGGGTTGGACAGCGCCGCATCACAGGCATGACCCGCTTACAAATCAGGTTTCCCGCCAGGGCTCTGGAGTGCGCCTCGACCTATTGACATCTGCGACCAACATCGCCCTCACCTATCGGTCACTTCGCGATAACCCAAACCGCCCGTCAGTTGTATCTATAGCCACGGATGACTTCGAGCAGACTCTCGAGCACTCGAACGGCGACCTTCGTATCTGGACCGACTCGGCCGCCTTTGATTTCGTGCCGGGCGAAGACTCGATGGCTTCATTTGACCTTCCGGGGTCTGACGCCGAGCGAGCGGTGTCGATTTGGCTGCCACACAACTGTGCGATTGAAATCATCGACATCACAGCCGATGCCCAGCTGAAGGCCGCGCCGAAGCGCGCACGCACCTGGGTTCACTATGGCTCATCGATTAGCCACTGCGTGGAGGCAGAAAACCCCCTTGGCGTTTGGTCTAGTCGAATCGCCCAGAATCTCGGTGTAAATCTCGTAAACCTAGGCTTGGCCGGTTCGGCAAATATTGAATACTTTGCCTCCAAAACAATCGCTTCGATTCCAGCCGATTTCATCTCACTAAAGTTGGGCATCAACGTCGTTGCTGGGGCAACCATGACCAAGCGCACCTTTGTTGCTGCCGTGCAGGCGATGCTCGACATCATCCGTGAAAGCCAACCCACCGCTCAAATCGCGGTAATTTCACCGATTTACTGCCCGGGTCTCGAAACTAAACCAGGCCCGGTGACAACCAATGCAGCAGGCGAGGTTGTGGGTTCAGAATTCAACAAGGTCGACTGGCTGGGTGAGCTAACTCTCGTTTTGGTGCGAGAAATTCTCGAAGAAATCGTTGCAGGCCGCCAAGACGAAAACCTGCTTTACTTTAGCGGTCTCGACCTGTTTAGCGAACGCGACGTGCACATGATGCCAGATCACCTGCATCCAAATGCCGAGGGTTACTTGCTCATGGCTGAACGCGCAGAACGTTTGCTCTTTAGCTAGCGATGTGGTTTGCGAGCGATTCGAAGTAGCTCTGCATACCTACTGTCGTCGCTTCGATTTGTTCGGCCGGCATTTCACCGAACTGTGAGAACTTAACCCACGAGTTGTTGCCACGAGATTCAAACTCTAGAACCACCTTGTGGTGCGGAGCATCCTGGTCGAGTGCGAGCCATTCATCCTTGGATTGCGTGTAAGACATGGTGTGCTCTAGGCGTTCGAGCGGCACGACGTTGGTATACCAACCAAAGAAGTAAGCCACGAACTCGAAGGCAGGCACGTCGATGGCCGCGGTCCACAGCCCACCCTCAACGGCAACCGAGGTGAACGAGCCCGGAACGGTGTCGAGTTCAGTCGGGTGATACCACTGTTCAAGCTCGCTAGCCGTGGTCCAAAGCTGCCATAGACGGTCGATGCCGACCGGATACTCGCGTTCAACCGAGTAGAGGAATTCGTGCTTCATGGCTTTATTGCTCTCATCTCTCGCGAAGTAGTTGGCGAATCAAAATTCTAGTGGTCGCAAGAATGCCGCCCGGCGATCGAAAAGTTCGCTTCTTGTAGCAAATACCGAATAAACGTTAGGATATTCAGAATCAAAGGAGAAGCCATGTCGCGTGCATTCAAGGCCACAGCCACCGCACTGGCCCTAGTCGCGAGCGCGATTGTCGCTCCGATAGGAGCAACCAGCCCCGCTCTTGCCACTGCCTCGGCGTCGATCGCGGTGCGCGAGGATGCCGGCACGCTAAACGGCACACTGATTTCTGGCTTGGCAACCTCGACCCACCTCAAAGTGGTTTTGACGGTTAGCGCCGGAACATTGAGTTTCGACACCGCTGACGCCACCGGGGTGACCATTGCATCGAACTCAGCCTCTGGGCGAAACAGTCTTGCCCTCTTAGGCAACCAAGCAAACCTCAATCAGGCTTTTGACAACATCACCGTTTCAGCATGCGGCTCAAATCTAACTATTTCCGGTGCTGTGGTCGACACTGATCAAACCGCGCGACTAGGCGTGAATGGTCACGCCTACCGATTCATCCAAGTCGACCACAATCTCGACTGGCACGAGGCAAAAGCAGCGGCCGCCGCGCTAACCTACGACGGTTCTCCCGGTGCCCAGCATGGATACCTAGCAACCATCACTAGCCAGGCAGAATCTGACTTCATTACAAATCTTGTTCTCGGTGAAAACAGCCCAGCATGGTTCGGCGCGGCCGACCAATACGATGAAATTCTCTTAGCTGACCCACACACGAACTTTGGCTCTCAATACACACAAGTGACCAACGGCGAGAGCGTTTACGACCCGATTACCGATGACTGGTATTGGGACGCGTGGCCTGTTGAGCGATGGATAACCGTTCCCGGCACCGAAGGCCACTGGCACTGGGTGACCGGGCCAGAAGCAGGTCAGCGATTCTTTGACGAGGGTACCGGGCCAGGCACCGGCGCTCGAAACGGTTCATTTATCAACTGGAATGATGGCGAACCAAATAATCACTGGGATGAAAACGTGGCAATGCTACTGCCTAGCAACGCCAAATGGAACGACAAGCAGGAGTACACGGCGAACCAGATTGGCGCCTACGTCGTTGAATTCGGCGGGATGCCAGGTAACTCGCTTGAGTCGACTAGTGCGTCAGCAACTTACACCCGCCCGTTCCTTGACCCCTGCGCAACCGTTCAACCAATCGTGACTGTCACCACCGGAGACGGGGGCCAGGCTGCCGTGACCGACTATTCAGATACAACCGGAGACCACAAAGTCATTACCCCTATGCCAGACCCTGGCTTTGCCGTGGCAGATGTGACTTTGGATGGGAGCGTGACTCCACTTACTGACGGTGCCGTAACCCTCACGAACGTGCTTGTCGACCATAACGTGCACATCAGTTTTACCCGCGCACCGGTGGCGTACTCAACCGTATCGGCTTACGCCGGGCCAACTGTTTTGACGTCCTACCCGAAGACTTCGCTGGTTGAAGGTGGCACTCGCCTAACTATCGAGGGAACCAACTGGTCGAGCTTGAATGACGTTGAGGTTGACGGCAAGCCGGCTCAAATTGTTTCCAAGTCGAGCAACCAGGTTCAGATCGTGATCCCTGCGCACGCCGAAGGGCGAGCTACCGCCGTGTTCCATTGGACCGGCGGAACACTCATCTTCATGGATGTGCTCGAGTACAAGGCGGCACCGCGCAAGTTGCCAGTGGTCAAGAAGCGAGTCGTCAAGAAGCCAACAAAGCAGAAGGCTCCGGCTAAAAAAACCAGCACTCACTAGGGCGTTTCTGGGGCTAACCCCTGTTTTTGTGGTCTTTTGCTCGCTAAACTGGCGGCACTAAACCTTAGGAGCAACCATGGCCAAGAAGTTTCTAGACATCGAGCACTCACGAATTGACGCGCTCAGCGACGGCATTTACGCAATCGCCCTGACTCTGCTGGGTTTCGATCTGATTGGGTCTGTGAAGAAGGCATCCGAGGCTGCGAACCTTGCTCTCGGGCTGGCCGAGCAATGGCCGGTCTACTTCTCATTCATTCTCGGCTTCTTTGTCTTGTATGCGACCTGGTACCAATATCACGCGAGGGCACAATTTGCCGGTCGCCCTACAGCTCTCGTTGTTTGGCAGCACGGGTTCGGTTTGATGATTGCCAGCCTGATTCCGTTTGGAGCGGCTCTGCTGGCAGAAAACCTAAATACGGCAAATATGGGATGGGCAGTGTTTTGTTTTGGGGCGATCATCTTCGCCGAGTCACCACTGCAGCTAGTTTTCTTCAGTGTGATGCGTATTCGAGGTTCGATGCCGGTGTCTGAAGACTCCCCTTTTACGCCCGATGCGTACGCTCGAATGGGAGGTTTCTTGGCAGCCGTCACCACCGCTTATGGAGTGATTGCCGTTTCGGCAGCAATCTTTGCGCCATGGTTAGCCCTGGCGCTTTACGCGCTTTTCCTGGCCTCAAAAGTGAACCCTGTAACGTCCTTCAATAAGTTAATCCCAAGGCTCAATGGCTTTCTGAAGTTGGGTCTCGACACATAGGCTCTACCGGTTTATCGGCGTCTATTCTTAGTTCAATGCACCCTTCATTCCCGGCCTACTCAATAGCCAAACCTTTCTTAGCGCAGGCGGTAATTGAACTTGGTGTTCCACTGGATGGTAGCGTCGGCGACTTTATTCGAGGGTTAGGCGAGCCCTATGAAAGCCGCAGAATCGGTTCATTACTGAACCATAGTTCCGGCTTGAGCGATTACGCGGGGTTGGCTGAATACGCCAATGCAGTCGCCGAATCCGCGTCTGCTTGGTCACGTGATGAGCTTCTCGAACGATGTGAAAACCTGCCAAATGACCACATAGGTTTCCAATACTCGAACGTTGGCTACCTTCTGCTGCGAATGTTGCTCGAGCACCAAACTCAACTGTCGATGTTTGATGCCATGAACGAGTTGGTTTTCAAACCGCTTCAAATCAAAGGGTTCACCGAGTGGGAAACAAGGTCAGGTTTGGTCGAGGGTTATGACCCTCGCTGGGTCTACTCTGGCACCTTCGTGGCCACCGAGCCTGCTCTGCTAGACGGATTTCTGAAGCTCGTTAGACACCGAGAACAAACCACAGGGTTGGCAACTCTAGCCGTTGAAGTGCCCTACCCGAACACAGGATTCGACCATCCCGCATACGGTCTAGGTTGGATGCTCGATAAGTCGCCAGATGCAACGCAACCAATTTTTGTTGGTCACGGCGGCGGCGGGCCGGGCTACTCGCACATGATTTTGGTGAATACGAGCACTTGGAAAGTAGCGCTCGAAACCAGTCGGTCAGGCTTCAACCAGACCGAAGCAATCACTCGACTTCGAGAAGAGACTTCCCGCTAGACGTTGAAGCGGAACTCGACTACGTCGCCATCCTTCATGACGTAATCCTTGCCCTCCATGCGAACCTTGCCGGCAGCCTTGGCGTCTGCCATTGAGCCGTGGTTCATTAGGTCGTCATAAGACACGATTTCAGCCTTGATGAAGCCGCGCTGGAAGTCGGTGTGAATCACACCGGCAGCCTGCGGAGCAGTCCAACCCTTGTGAATGGTCCAAGCACGTGCCTCTTTAGGTCCGACGGTTAGGTAGGTCTGTAGGCCTAGAGTGTCGAAACCGATGCGAGCAAGCTGGTCGAGACCAGACTCATCCTGGCCAAGCGAGGCAAGCAGCTCGTTGGCTTCTTCGGCAGAAAGATCGATTAGCTCTGACTCAACCTTGGCATCCAAGAATACGGCCTCGGCTGGGGCAACCAAGTCGGCGAGCGCCTTCTTCTTGCCGGCGTCGGTCAAGATTGACTCATCCACGTTGAACACATAAATGATCGGCTTCGAGGTCAAGAGACCAAGTTCCTTGATCGGGGTTAGGTCAACATCGCTAGATGAAAGCGGCTGGCCGCCGTCGAGAACCTTCTTGGCCTCGTCGATTGCCTCAAGAGCCGCAGGCTCCATCTTCTTGCCCTTGACTTCCTTTTCGATGCGAGGGCGAGCCTTGTCGAGGGTCTCCATGTCGGCAAGGATGAGCTCGGTGTTGATGGTCTCAATGTCGCTGGCTGCGTCGACCTTGCCATCTACGTGAATGACGTCGCCGTCAACAAAGCCGCGAACAACCTGGGCGATAGCGTCTGCTTCACGGATGTTGGCCAGGAACTTGTTGCCAAGGCCTTCACCAACCGAGGCACCTCGCACGATGCCGGCGATGTCAACGAACGACACTGGGGCAGGCAGCAACCGCTCTGAGCCATACATGTCGGCAAGACCCTGCAGGCGAGGGTCTGGAAGGTTTACGACACCAACGTTAGGTTCGATGGTTGCGAACGGGTAGTTCGCCGCCAGAACGTTGTTCTTGGTGAGTGCATTAAAGAGGGTCGACTTGCCAACATTTGGCAGTCCCACGATTCCGATAGTTAGAGCCACGAGGGTCAAGTCTACCCGAGGCTGCCTCGGATGTCGGCGTGCGCTGGCAGACTGTACTTGTGCCCCTCAACTTTGTTGCCATTGACTTCGAGACCGCTAACGGTTCTCCGGCCAGCCCATGCGCTGTCGGCCTCGTTCGCGTGCGTGATGGCAAGATTGCCGAGTCTGTGGCCACCCTCATTCAGCCGCCCTACCCGAACAACTGGTTTCACGAGGGCAACATCCGAGTTCACGGCATTCGGCCGAGCGATGTCGATGGCGCGCCCGAAATTCACGAGGCGTTGGCGTTCATCCTGGCATTCGTCGGCGACGACCCGATGGTGGCGCACAACGCGCCTTTCGACATGGGCGTGCTGCGCAAGAGTGCCGAATTAATTGACTGGCCACTACCCCAACTGAAGTACACCTGCTCGCTCGCCATCTCACGCAAGACCTACAACCTCGAGAGCTATCGACTAAATGCCGTTGCCTACGCAATTGGTCACGAAGAGTTCAATCACCACGATGCCTTGGCCGACTCGGATGCCTGTGCGCGAATCATCATCCATGCGGCTGATCGCCACGGTGCAGAAAACTTGGATGAGCTACTTGCTGCCACCAAGCAGACGTTCAAGCCGCTGATAAACCTCGCCTGAGATTACCACCGAATAGGTTGCGGTTATGTGGTCGGCGTTGCGATAGATGTAGGTGCCGGTGCGCATCGTGCCGCACACCTCGCCGTCACAGTAAAGATCGGTCAGGTCTAGCGGATGAGCGCCCACAAGAGCCTCGGCAGCAGCCTGTGAGTGATCTGGGAAAAGCATCTTTGCCTTCTCGCCGCTACAGGCGCTTGCATCTCTGATAGCGCCATCGAAGCAGGCTTGCATCTCCGGGGTCATCTGAGGGTTGTCACGAATGGCTACCACCTGCGAGCCGCGAGAAACCAGTGGCTGCCAGGCCGCGATGAAACCTGCAATTGAACGCGTCGGTAGGCTTGCGTCTTGCTTATCGGCCAAGAAGTTATTCGAATAGTTGGCGGTGACGACAAGCTTGAATGGCTTCAGTGTCGCCAGTTTGGCTTCTAGCGCATCGTTCCATTCCTTACATGAACGGCCGCGGTCAGTTTGGTTTCGCTCTACCTGACTGAAGGAGCAGCCAGCCTTGTAGGCGAGGGTAAGCGACCATCCGTGTTCGGTTGCGATCTTCTTGAAGCCGGCCAATTGCCCGGCTGCGTGAGAGTCGCCGACCAATAAAACTCGGTAAGCCGATGTCGGCGAGCCGTAATCGCACAAAATGACGTTGGTGTCTTCGGCCTTGGTCATGCACTTTGAACCTGGGTCGGCGGCGTCATGTTTTGCCTGGTCGAGAGTGATTTGAGTCGACCCAGTTTGGGTTGCGTTCACTCCCCCGGTTGCCACTAACCCCAGCGCAAGGGCCGCCGAGGCAAGGCCGGCCAGGATGAAGGTAGCTCGCGGCTTCGCGTTAGCCAGTTTTGGCCAAGTTCGCACGCGATCTTCGATGGTGACTTTGGTGAGCCAGGCAAGCAAGACCGAGGCGGCAAAAACTGCGAGTTTGCTCCAACCATTCAGAGCCTGACCAAGTGCGAATGGCGCCAGGACAATTAGTGGCCAGTGCCAGAGATAGAGGCTGTAACTGATGCGACCCAAGAACTGCACGCTTGGTAAGTTGCTGAGAAAGCGAACGGCTGGGCCGATTGGAGCCTGACCGCCGATGATGACCGCTGCCGCACCCAGGGAAGGCAGCAGCGCTGGAATTCCAGGAAAACCAGACCCGCCGCTGTAGACAAACGCCGAGACGCCGATTGCAATAAATCCGCCTAGGCTCAGGACTGTTGCTGCGCGGGTTTTCATCCTTGATTTCTGGGCCCAAAGTGCAACACCGGCACCTAAAGCGAACTGCCAAACACGAAGCAGTGAGTTGAAGTAGCTGGACGCTGGTTCGCCAACAACTAGAAGTGCCGCCGCCACAAATGACAGACCGCCGATAATAGCCAGAAATGCTGGCAGGAATTTTGAAGCTCTGCCCCGGGCAATGAGAGCCACCGCCAGCAGAGCGAGTGGCCAAAAAACGTAGAACTGTTCTTCTACCGATAGCGACCAGAAGTGTTGAAACGGTGATGAGTTAGAATCTGCAAAATAGTCGGATGAACTGAAAAACAGCTGCCAGTTTTCGAAGTAAAAAAGGCTGGCAAGGCCGTGGCCAACAAACTCGCCCCGGGTAAACGGAGGAACAAAAACCGCCATGAGCACTGCAGTGACCAGGATGACCGTGAACGCTGCCGGAAACAGGCGCCTCGCGCGCTTAGCCCAAAAACCAGCAACGCGAATTCGGCCGGTCTTTTGAAGTTCGTTGAAGAGTGAGCCAGAGATTAGAAAGCCTGAGATCACAAAGAAGACGTCGACTCCAGCAAAACCGCCGGATAGATTATTCGGCCACAGGTGAAAAAGCACGACCATTAGCACCGCAACGGCGCGTAGCCCTTGGATGTCTAGTCGAATTGGACGCGAACTGCTCATTATTGGCGAGTTTACCCTCCAATAAATGTCTGAAGCAGATGAAATACTCGGGTCATGGAGTCTTTTATTTTTCTAGCCGCAGGGCTTTTGGTTGGTGCAGTTCTCGGTTGGCTTATCGCTGGTCGTCGCAATGTCGCCGGTAGCGCCGTTGGTCAGGGCGACGCGGTAATCATCGCCGAAAACCAAAACCTCAAGGTTCAGCTAGCCACGGCCGAAGCAACCGTTGTTGGCCTGAATAGTCAACTCACTCAAAATGCGATTGAAAAGCGCGAACGCGATGAGCGCGACCGCGAAGAAAACAAGCTACTTCAGGCCCTGGCTCCAGTGAAGGTTCACCTTGAGCAGATGCAGCTAACCGTTGCAACCCTTGAAAAGGAGCGCACCGAACAGTTCGGCACCATTCAGCAGCAACTGAAGTCGGCAATCGAATCAGACGAGCAACTTCGCAAGCAAACTCAAGCGCTATCGCAGGCGCTGACCTCAAATAACGTTCGTGGAGTCTGGGGTGAGGCACAACTTCGCAAACTAGTTGAGTTGGCAGGCCTAATCAAGCACGCCGACTTTGACGAGCAAGCAACAATCAGCACCAACGCCGGTGCAGGTCGAGCCGACATGGTGATCAACCTACCTGGAGGCAAATCTTTGGCAATCGACTCGAAGGTGCCATTCAGCGCCTACCAAGAAGCATCGGCTATCTCAGAGTTGGCAACCGGTGAGGAAGCTGCGCGTCGAACTCGTCTGATAGCTGAGCACGTAAAGGCAGTTAAGGCTCACATCGACGCGTTGGGCACAAAGTCTTACTGGTCTGGCTTGGATGCCAGCCCAGATTTTGTGATTGCATTCATTCCGAGCGAATCACTGCTGTCGGCTGCGCTAGATGCTGACCCCGCATTGCTTGAGTATGCGTTTAAGAAAAACGTAGCTCTGGCGTCACCGGTAAGCCTGTTCTCGGTACTAAAGACCATCAACTTCATTTGGCGCCAAAACGCAGACGAATCTTCGGTTAGAAACATGATCAAGCTTGGCAAAGAGCTTTACGAACGCGTTGGCAAGGTGGCCGAACACGCAGACAAACTCGGGCGTTCGATTACCAGCACGGTGAAGGATTACAACCAGTTTGTTTCAAGCCTCGAGGGGCGAATGTTGGTCACGGCGCGTAAGCTCAACGACCTTGACGAAAACGCACTTGGCACCGAAGACATTTCGGCACCCAAAGAACTCGAAGTTGCGCCCGTTCAACTTACGGCGAGCGAGCTGACTTCAACCTCTGAAATCGAGAAATAGTTAGCCATTTCGGTATACTTTCAGAAGCGCTCGACAATGACGTTTGCAGCCTGAAGTAATCCGATTTTCTATCGATTTCGGGAATCTACAAAGCATTCGAGGAGTAAGCATGTCTGGAATTTCAGCAGGGGCAGTTGTCACCCTGACACCAGCACCTACGCTTGACCGCACCTACTACGTGAGCAACCTTATTGAAGGTGGCGTTAACCGCGCAGACGGTGTTGCAGAAGAACTTGCCGGCAAGGGTATTAACGTAACTAAGGGTCTTCACCTAGTTGGCATCAACGCACCGGGCGTAGTTCCAATCGGAAACGCAGACCCAGGCGTGCTCAACCGCACCGGCTATGCCGACACCCTTGTGCCACTCTGGATTGAGGGCACCCTTCGCGTTTCGACCACCATGGTCATTCACAATGGTGCAACCACCAAGGTGAACGAAGCCCCTCGCCCACTTTCTGAAGAAGACTGGGCTTCTGTCGTAGCTCTGACCGAAAAGACCGTAATCGAAACCGGCGCAAAGTGGCTCGTAATCGCTGGCGCCCTTCCGGTCTACAAGTCAACCGGAACCTTCGTTGACCTTCAGCCGATCTTCGACCGCATGAAGGCGCTCGGAGTTCGAGTAGCTCTCGACACCTCAGGCGAACCACTTCAGTACTGGGCTCGCCGCGGTGACGCCACCGTAATGAAGCCAAATGCCGAAGAGCTTGCCTCGGCCGTCGGTCGCACCCTCCACACCCTTGGCGACGTCATCGACGCAGCCCGCGAAGTCTGCTCACACGGCGTTCAGTGCGTTCTAGCCAGCCTCGGAGCCGATGGCATGGTTGCCGTTACCGCCGATGGCGCTTGGCACGCACGTACGCCTCCTGTGCACGTAATCAACACCGTTGGTGCCGGTGATGCAACTCTTGCTGGTTTCTTGTCAGCCGCGGTCACCAACCCGGTTTCAGAAGACGCCTATGGTGTTGGCTTCGATGTTCCTCACGGTGTTGGCACTGCAGTTCAGTGGGGCGCGGTTGCCGTTACCCAGCCGACTTCTGGCCTAACCAATGTTGACCACCTGCCAGAGTCGATCATCACCGACACTCCAAACCGCGACGCTCTTCTAGAAGAGCCAGCAAAGGCATAGTTTCTGCATTCAAGGCAAACTTTGAAATCCCCGACCGATGGTCGGGGATTTCGACTTAAATTCCTGAAACCAAATTCTCGGCGAGCACTGGCTCAGAGAGCGCACTATCGAGAATGAAGGTTTGAAGTTCGAGTGAACCGTCGCGGTCTCGAATTCCGCGGGCGAGAACCCCATCTGTGATGCCCGTCAGAACGAACACGAACCTTTCACCACTGACTAGATCGTCGAGCTCGAACTTTGCTTCAAGGTCATAGCCTGCGGCAAGCGCTCGGGCGATCTGGTCGGCGTCTTGAGGTGCGAAGCGAGTCTGCATGAAGCCACCGAGAATCTGAACGGCAACGGCTGCGACGACACCCTCGGGTGATCCACCCAGTCCGAGCAGCATGTCGACACCGCTGCCAGGGGTAGCCGCAGCAACCGCCATCGCGATGTCCCCCTCGTCGAAACGCACCCACTGGGCACCGACCTCTTGCACCTGGGCGATGAGTTCAAAGTTTCGCGCTTTATTGATGACTGCAACTCGCATCTCATCAACCGGTTTATCGAGCGCAGCGGCCAGAGCCACGATGTTCTCGGCCGGC
The DNA here is from genome assembly GCA_947453475.1 of Microbacteriaceae bacterium. GTDB lineage: Bacteria > Actinomycetota > Actinomycetes > Actinomycetales > Microbacteriaceae > Rhodoluna. Next base: position 16,619 of record CANGGK010000013.1, on the reverse strand, counting down.
GTCGCATCGATGTCGAGCACTCCCCGACCCGCCGGGCCGGCAACAATCTTCTTCATCATGTAAACCTCGGATGATTCGAGCATCGAACCACGTTCGGCGGCGGCCATCACGGCTACAGCACCTGGGACGCCTTCGGCAGCCAAACGGGTACCGTCTACCGGATCAACCGCGATGTCCCAATCAACCGAAACCTCGATTACATCTGGATGCCCAACCAGTTCACCGTTGAAGAGCATCGGGGCTTCGTCTTTTTCACCCTCGCCGATAATCACGCGGCCGGCGAACCTTGCCGAGGTCAAAGAAGCGCGCATCGCGTCTACCGCGGCGGCATCAACCGTGAACTTATCGCCACTGCCAACATGAGGCCAAGCGGCAGCCGCAGCCGCGACGGTTGCCGCCAAGATATCTGCGGTTGGCTGGTTGGCATTTGTTAGCGGCATGGCTTCTTTCCTAAGGCAGGGCAACCTGCATCCTTGGTAACATCTTATTAAGCCGCCGATGACGTCGTTCAACCCACGAAGAACTTAGGAGTTCAGCTATGCCTGTAGCATCACCAGACCAATACCTAGAAATGCTTGACCGCGCCAAGAAGGGTGGCTTCGCCTACCCAGCCATCAACGTTTCTAGCTCACAGACTCTAAATGCAGCACTTGCTGGTTTGGCTGAGGCTGGTTCAGACGGCATCATCCAGGTAACCACCGGCGGCGGTGACTACTGGTCAGGCCCAACCATCAAGAAGATGGCATCTGGCGCAGCTGCTATGGCGGCATTCGCTCGCGAGGCAGCTAAGAACTACGGCATCACCATTGCCCTACACACCGACCACTGTGCCAAGCACCAGCTTGACGACTTCGTTCGCCCACTTATTGCAATCTCACAGGAGCGCGTAAAGGCTGGCCAGGACCCACTATTCAACTCACACATGTGGGACGGCTCGGCTGTTCCTATGGGCGAAAACCTAACCATCGCCAAAGAGATGCTGGCGCTTACCAAGAACATCGGCGCGGTACTCGAGATCGAAGTTGGCGTTGTTGGTGGCGAAGAAGACGGCGTCGAAGGCGGAATGGGCGAGCACCTTTACACCACCCCTGAAGACGGTCTGCTAACCGCTGAGGCTCTAGGCCTTGGCGAGAACGGCCGCTACATGGTTGCGCTTACCTTTGGTAACGTTCACGGCGTTTACAAGCCAGGCAACGTAAAGCTTCGCCCAGAACTTCTTGGCGACATCCAGGCAGCAGTTGGCGCTAAGTACGGCAAAGACAAGCCTTTCGACCTCGTATTCCACGGTGGTTCAGGCTCAACCCCTGAAGAAATCGCATTGGCTGTTTCACACGGTGTTATCAAGATGAACATCGACACCGACCTTCAGTATGCTTTCACCCGCCCAATCGCTGGCCACATGTTGGCTAACTACGACGGCGTGCTAAAGGTTGACGGCGAAGTCGGCAACAAGAAGCACTACGACCCACGCGCCTGGGGCAAGGTGGGCGAGGCTGGCATGGCTGCTCGCGTTGTTGAGGCTGCGAAGGAACTTGGTTCGGCTGGAAAGTCTCAGGGCTAATCGCCTAGAGCTTTAATCATGAGCGCAGGAAGTCCGTTGTATGACAACGGGCTTCCTCGCTTTAAAGGCGAATACCTGGATGGTCTGATGCACGGCTATTGGGAGTTTTACCGCAAAGATGGTTCTCTGATGCGTTCAGGTACCTTTGACCGTGAAACTCAGGTCGGAACCTGGAAAACCTTCGATCGTGAAGGCAAGCTCGTTAAAGAAACAAACTTTAAGAACGCTTAACCTTGTTGTTTATGTCGGTTCCGGCAGCCTTCAGCTCTTTACGCAGCTCTGCTGGCAGCGAGAACTGAACGTCTTCTTCAGCGGTCTGGACTGTGCGAACGTCTCCGAAGCCGCGCTCGGCTATGTAAGCCAAGACCTCGTCAACAAGTTCTTCGGGCACCGACGCACCAGACGATACGCCGACGGTTTCTACACCCTCGAACCATTCATCCTGGATTTCAGAGGCAAAGTCAATGCGGTAGGCAGCCTTAGCACCTGCTTCAAGAGCAACCTCGACAAGGCGAACAGTGTTTGATGAGTTTGCTGAGCCGACCACGAGAACGAGGTCTGAGTCGGCGCCAACCTTCTTTATGGCCACCTGGCGGTTTTGGGTGGCATAGCAAATGTCGTCGCTAGGCGGGTTGATTAGGTCGGGGTACTTCTGACGAAGCTTGACCACAGTTTCCATGGTTTCGTCAACCGACAAAGTGGTCTGCGATAGCCAGATAAGTTTCTTCGGGTCGCGAACTAACGAGTTAGCAATTGATTCATCCTTGTCGATGATCTGAACTACATCAGGGGCTTCGCCGGCAGTACCCTCGACTTCTTCGTGACCTTCGTGACCGATCAAGAGAATGTCGTAATCTTCAGCGGCAAATCGCTGCACCTCGCGGTGCACCTTGGTAACTAGAGGGCAGGTGGCATCGATGGTGTTCAAGCCGCGGGCTTCGGCGGCGGCAACCACCGCAGGTGAGACGCCGTGTGCCGAGAAAACTAGTACCGAGCCGCGAGGCACCTCGTCGACTTCTTCAACAAAGATTGCGCCGCGCTTTTCGAGAGACGAAACGACGTGCTTGTTGTGCACAATCTGCTTGCGGACATAGACCGGTGAACCGTAGTGATCAAGGGCCTTCTCGACGGCGATAACGGCGCGGTCAACGCCAGCGCAATAGCCTCGAGGCGCGGCTAGCAACACCTTCTTGCCTGAGCCAGAAGATTGGGTTTCTTGTCCGAGCTCGGCGGTATCCTTAATAACAGTCACCCCTCAATGATAAACGGCACAAAGATGGCCGGCATTGATGGATTGTGGTGGCCATGGATTGGAGGCGAAATGAGTGACTTTGAAGTCAGCGACGCATCCAAGGTTTCTTCTGAACTTTCGCCATGGCCAGTCTCTCGCCTGTCGGCAACACTCAAAGACTGGATTGACCGCCTCGGATACCTCTGGATCGAAGGCGAGCTAGCGTCAATCAAGATTGGCCCATCCAACATGTTTGGTGAGCTGCGCGATCTTCAGCAAGAAAACAGCGTCTCGATTCACTCTTGGAGCGTTGCAAAGATTCCAGCCGACCTCAAGCAGGGCGATCGAGTTCTTGCGCTCATCAAACCGGCTTTTTGGCCAAAGGGCGGCAAACTCACCATGCAGGTCGTCGAGATGCGCAAAGTTGGGCTTGGAGAGCTACTCGAACGCATCGAGCGCTTAAGAACTCAGCTGACCCTCGAGGGCCTCACTGCTATCGAGCGCAAGCGGCCCCTGCCATTTTTGCCGCAGAAAATTGGCCTAATCACCGGCAAAGATTCTGATGCCGAAAAAGACGTTCTGCAGAATGCCAAGTTGCGTTGGCCAGAGGTGCAGTTTCGGGTAATACATACCTTGGTACAAGGCGACAAGGCTGCACCAGAGGTTATCGCAGCGATTCAGACCCTAGATGCCGACCCTGAGGTTGACGTAATCATCATCGCTCGAGGCGGCGGTTCTTTTCTCGACCTAATGGTTTTCAGTGACGAAAATCTGGTTCGCGCTGCTGCAAATGCAAAGACCCCGATTGTCTCGGCAATTGGCCACGAGAACGACCGCCCTGTCTTGGATGATGTGGCAGACCTGAGAGCTTCAACACCTACCGATGCAGCAAAGCGTGTTGTGCCCGACGTTGAAGACGAACGCCACAAGCTAAGTCAGTCGCTGCAACGCATTCGCCTGCGCGTGGCCGACTACGTCACGAGCCAGGCGGCGCTGATTAGTCAGCTGCGAAGCCGCCCGATTTTGGCTAACCCGCATTCGTTCATTGAAACCCAAGAAGTCGAGTTGGCCCGCTGGCTTGAAGCCATCCGTGATCGCCTCTCACAGACGCTTGAACGCGAAGAACTTGGGCTGGGTCACTTGCGCCAGCAGGTTCGCTCATTGTCACCTCAATCGACTCTCGATCGCGGCTACTCAGTGGTTCGCGATGCCGAGGGTCGAGTCATAGCAGACGCTAGCAAGGTGACCGCGGGAACCAAGCTAAAAGTGCGTCTCGCCAAGGGCGAACTAGCCGTTACCGCCGACGCAAAAACTACGAGTTCGAAATAGACTGGAGAGCAGCATGAGCGCAGATAAAGACCTAAACGCAGACGTAGCCAAGTTGAGCTACGAGCAGGCTCGCGACGAGCTAATCAAAGTCGTTGCCGAGCTCGAGCAAGGCTCGGTTTCACTCGAATCATCGCTAACCCTTTGGGAGCGTGGCGAAGCTCTTGCAAACCAATGTGAATCATGGCTATCTGGGGCACGAAAGCGCTTGGATGACGCCATCGAAGCAAAGAAATCGAAGGCATGAGCGAAAACGCAGCAGCCAAGCGCCGCGCCCGCCAAACCGTAAACAACCTGGTTTTGGCGCTGATTGCGTCACTAGGCATCATGCTTGCAATCGTCTTGATTGTGCCGCGCGATGACAGCAACCGAATTCAGAAGGTCGACTACAAGTCAATCGCTGCAGAAGCCCACGCCTCGAGCGGCAAGCAAATTGTCGCGCCAGAACTGCCGGCCGGTTGGTGGGCAAACTCTGCGCGTTGGTCACCCAAGCCTGCTGATTCAGTGCAGAACTGGTACGTGGGGTTCGTTGGCCCGAAGAATCAGTACATCGGCCTAACCCAGGCATTCGGAATCAACCCAACTTGGCTTGCCTTCCAGCTAAAAAACAACTCCAAGACTGGCACCCAGGCTATTGGGCCTTACACCTGGGATATTTATGAGGCAACCGAGCCGAGTAACCCGCCAAAGACTAAAGACTTCATGATGGTGCTCAACTACAACGATCACGACACGGCCATCATCTACGGTGTTGCAAAACCCCAAGACTTCGTTGACGTTGCAACCAAAATTCAGACCAAGCTGATGGAACGGAGTAAATAATGGTCGCTAAGACTCCCCACGAAGCCTGGCAGGCAATGCTCGACGGCAACCGTCGATTCGTTTCAGGTGAACTCGCCCACCCGCGCCAAGACATCGACCGTCGAGAAGCACTTGCGCAAAAACAAACACCCTTCGCCGCGCTTTTCGGTTGCGCCGACTCACGCCTTTCTGCTGAGATCATCTTTGATGTCGGGCTTGGTGACTTTTTTGTAGTTCGTAACGCCGGCCAGGTTATCGGTGAGACCATCCTTGGTTCGCTTGAATACGCAGTCGAGGTTCTCGGCGTGCCAATCATCCTGGTTCTCGGTCACGATGAATGTGGTGCCATTAGGGCCACGATTGACGACGTTGAGGGCAAGATGAACGCTAATGGGGCTTTCATTCACAAGTTAGTCGATCAAATCAGACCAACTGTGCTTGCCGCTAACGCCCAGGGCATGCACGAGATTGATGATGTTACCGAACTGCACGTTCAAGACACCATCAATGAGATGTTGACCAGCAGCAAACTTATTGCTGACGCCGTCAAGGCCGGCAAGCTGGCTGTGGTTGGCGCAAACTACAAGCTAACTCTCGGCGAGATTCATCCGATAGTCACTATCGGCCCAATCTAAGAGCCGCCCAAGTTTTCAAATAATCAATCAATCGAAAGGTCACAGACCGTGGAATACCGCATCGAACACGACACCATGGGTGAAGTAAAGGTTCCTGTAAACGCTCTCTACCGTGCGCAGACTCAGCGTGCAGTAGAGAACTTTCCAATCTCAGGAACAACCCTTGAGCGCGCTCACATCGCCGCTCTAGCTCAGATTAAGAAGGCCGCGGCTAATGCCAATGCCAAGTTGGGCGTTTTGAAGCCAGAAGTAGCCAAGTCAATCGCTGACGCCGCAGACGCCGTCATCGCTGGCAAGCACGACGACGAATTCCCGGTAGACATCTTCCAGACCGGTTCTGGAACCTCGTCAAACATGAACATGAACGAAGTGTTAGCAACCCTCGCCACCGCGCTACTAGGTTCAGATGTGCACCCGAACGACCACGTGAACGCATCACAGTCTTCGAACGACGTCTTCCCTACCTCGGTGCACGTAGCCGTTACAGCAGCGCTAATTAACGACCTATTGCCTGCTCTCGACTACCTAGCAGTGTCGCTAGAAGAGAAGCGCGAACTTTGGAAGACCGCTGTGAAGGCCGGCCGCACCCACCTCATGGATGCAACCCCGGTAACCCTTGGGCAGGAATTTGGTGGCTACGCAGCTCAGATTCGCTATGCAATCGAGCGCGTTCAGTCAACCATCGGCCGCACCGCTGAGGTTCCGCTAGGCGGCACCGCGGTTGGCACGGGCATCAACACACCAAAGGGCTTCCCTCAAGAGGTGATTCGCCTTCTTGCTGCCGAAACCGGCTTGCCAATCACCGAGGCCCGCGACCACTTTGAGGCTCAGGGGGCGCGCGACGCACTGGTTGAAGCATCAGGTGCGCTTCGCGTTCTTGCTGTCTCACTAACCAAGATCAACAACGACCTACGTTGGATGGGTTCAGGACCAAACGCCGGTCTTGGCGAGCTACACATCCCAGATTTGCAGCCTGGCTCTTCGATCATGCCTGGCAAGGTAAACCCAGTTGTTCCTGAAGCAGTGATGATGGTTTGCGCAAGGGTAATCGGCAACGACGCGACCGTAGCTTGGGCCGGCGCAACCGGCAACTTCGAGCTAAACGTTGCCATTCCGGTAATGGGTAACTCATTGCTCGAGTCGATCCGTCTGCTTTCAAACTCAATGCGCCTACTCGCCGACAAGACCATCCGTGGCCTCGAGGCAAACCTCGAGCGTTCACGCGCTCTTGCCGAATCAAGCCCCTCAATCGTTACTCCGCTAAACAAGTACATCGGCTATGAGGCGGCTGCAAAGATTGCCAAGCACTCGGTTGCAAAGAGCATCACCGTGCGCGAGGCAACCATCGAACTGGGTTACGTAGACGGCGAGAAGTTGACCATGGAACAGCTAGACAAGGCACTCGACGTGTTGTCTATGACCAGCCCTGGCCTATAAGGCTCAGCACAAAACCAATCAGCAAAAATGGGCCGAGCGGAATGCTCGAGCCCATTTTTGTTTTTCCGAGGGCAACCATCACAAGGGCAAATGCCCCGGCTACTAAAACCGCAATCAGCAGGGCCACAGCCGGCAGTAATGGGCTAAACCAAGCCAGAGCCATTGTCATGCCAGATATGAGCTTCACATCGCCCATGCCGAGGCCTGCGTAGCGATTTAGGGCTAAGCAGGCGGCAAAGGCCAACACTGAGGCCAAGAGTGCCGTTAAGAACCTGGAAACCTCGGCCCCGAGCAAGACTGCGGAAGCCTGCCCGAAAATAGTCACCGGAAAAAGCGGCAAGGTGAGCCGATTCGGCAGTCGCTTTTCGCGAAGGTCAATACGTGCGAGGGGCCAGGCAACGGCCAAGAGGTAAAGGCAGCCAATCCAACCAAAGTCAAAAGTCATTGGAACAGGTTAAAGAGAAACCCCGACTATCGCCGGGGTTCTCCACAAGTTCTAGATTTTGCCTCTATTCAGGCACGGTCACTCGTTAGGCTACGTCGCCAACCTTTTCCCACATCTTCGCCATAACCCACCATTGGCCGTCTAGGAAGACGATGTTCAGGTAGTCCTGCATTACGCCACCAAACATTTCAAGCTGTGGCTTCACGAGTGCAAGGGTCGGCGAAATCTGATCAAACATCAGCACCTGGTCGTTGCGAGCATTGCCGGCATCGTGCGGAGACTGGCGGTTTGCTACTGCCTCGCGGTAGGTCTCGTATGGGCGAATGTTCAGAGATCCACCTTGAGCCGAGTAAAGAACACAATCTTTGTGGAAGACCTTGTCAAAAAGCTCCATGTCTTGAAAGTGCAATACCTCGAAGTAATCGGCGATTAGTTTCTTGATGCCTGCGTCGGCTTGATCGAAATTCATAATTTCAGCCTAGACCTAATCGGGGCGTCTGAGCACTCGGGCAGCAGGACTAGTTATCGAGCAGGTCGGTAACCAGTGCCGCAATCGCCGAACGTTCTGAGCGAGTGAGTGTCACGTGGGCAAACAACGAGTGGCCTTTGAGAGATTCAATTACCGCGGCAATTCCATCGTGGCGCCCGACGCGAAGGTTGTCTCTCTGCGCCACATCGTGAGTCAATACCACCTTGGCATTCTGGCCGATTCGAGAAAGCACGGTGAGCAAGGTGTTGCGCTCCAAAGACTGCGCTTCATCGACAATCACGAAAGCATCGTGCAGTGAACGGCCACGGATGTGAGTCAGAGGCAAAATCTCAAGCAAACCGCGGTCGACCACATGTTCGATAACTTCTTTAGAGACCAAAGCTCCGAGAGTGTCAAAAATTGCCTGACCCCAAGGGTTCATCTTTTCGTTTTCGCTACCGGGTAGGTAGCCAAGCTCTTGGCCGCCAACGGCGAGAATCGGGCGGAAAACGATGATCTTCTTGTGCTGACGTCGTTCAAGCACCGTTTCGAGACCTGCCAGCAAAGCCATTGCCGACTTACCGGTTCCGGCTCGACCGCCAAGCGAGACGATTCCTACATCCGAGTCAAGCAACAGGTCGATGGCCAGACGCTGTTCGGCCGAACGACCGTGAACCCCAAAGACATCGCGATCGCCGCGCACCAGGCGAATCTTGCCGCCCTTGTCGACACGACCTAGCGCACTACCGCGCTCAGATGAAATCACTAACCCGGTGTTAATCGGAAGGTCGGCGACAGCGCTGTGCTTGATGACTTCGGTGTCATACAAGTCGTTCATCTCATCGCCAGAAAGGTTTAGCTCCGATATGCCAGTCCAACCAGAATCTTTCGCGTTGTCATTGCGATATTCGTCGGCGGCCATGCCCAGGGCCGAGGCCTTTACGCGCATTGGCAAGTCTTTCGACACCACGGTTACGTCGCAGCCCTCGCTGGCGAGGTTGAATGCCACTGCAAGGATGCGGCTGTCGTTGTCGCCGAGCTGGAAACCGGCTGGAAGCACCGACTGATCGATGTGGTTAAGTTCGACGCGAAGTAGGCCGCCTTCGCCCACCTCCATCGGAAAGTCGAGGCGCTCGTGCTGAACACGTAGGTCGTCGAGATGACGCAGAGCCTGGCGCGCATAATAACCGATTTCAGGGTCGTGGCGCTTCTTTTCAAGTTCGTTGATCACGACGATGGGAATGACAACTTCTTGTTCTTTGAACTTGAACAATGCCCTTGGGTCAGAGAGTAAAACCGAAGTGTCGAGTACATAGGTCTTCGTCGAAGTCTTGGCAGCTGCAGGTTTTGAAACCGCAGACTTAGTAGAGGTTGACTTGGATGCGGTTTCTTTAGCCACGAACACTCCCTTGGTTGCCTTGAGGTGAGGTTACGCCCGCGCGAGATTCAATTCAGACTTTGACACGCCCGAATTCGTGTTCGTTACGAAGCGTTAATCTATGACGCGGTTAAGCCAACGGAGATGGTGCGCTTAGGCTCCGAAGCGTCGGTGACGCGATTCAAAGGCACGGATTGCTCTCAAGAAGTCAACGCGTCTAAAGTCGGGCCAAAGCGCCTCTTCGAAGTAGAACTCTGATTGAGCACTTTGCCATAGCAAGAACCCAGATAGTCGTTGCTCGCCCGAAGTTCTAATGATTAGGTCTGGGTCTGGCTGCCCACTCGTGTAAAGATGCTTGGTAATCAAGTCAGGGTCGAGAAGCTCTGCAAGTGCATCAATGCTGGTGCCCTGAGTTGAATGTTCTTTCAAGATTGAGCGCATCGCGTCAGCAATTTCTTTACGGCCACCATAACCGACAGCAAGGTTCACGTGCATGCCACCAATTGATGCGGTGCGCTGTTCTGCACTGGCGATTGCATCGCCCAACGGCTTTGGCAGACTCTCGCGATCGCCGACCAGCTGAAGCTTCCAGTTGCCGTGCACGGCCAAGTCATCGGCCAGTTGAGCAATGATGTCTTGAAGTTCGGCTAGCTCTTCACCGGCGCGTCCTTTGAGGTTGTCGGTAGAAAGTAAATACAGGGTGACAACCTTGATTCCCAGGTCATCGCACCAACCTAGAAATTCGAGGGTCTTCTTGGCCCCCACAGCGTGCCCGTGGCTCGCTTTGGCCCCACCCTGGCGCTCGGCCCAACGCCGATTTCCATCAAGGATTACGGCAACGTGGCGCGGCATGTCTTCGGCGACCAACCCGCGCTCGAGCGAGCGTTCATAAAGGCGATAAATCAGGTTGCGCACGGCTTAAGGCTACTACCCTTTAGAACCGGCAAAGCAGGCGTAAGGTTTTCATATGAGCATGCCTATCTCAGAGGGCTTTAGAGAGCCAGAGGTCAAGCCAACCTGGCGCGGATGGATTCACGCCGGGGTCTTACCATTTGTAATCGCTGGCGGAATAGTCCTGATTGCCCTGGCCGAGGGCGTACCCGCGAAAATTGCGAGTGCCGTTTTCTTTTTGAGCTCATTCCTGCTTTTCGGCAACTCGGCTCTCTACCACCGCTTCAATTGGAGCCCAAAGGTCAAGAAGGCACTCAAGCGCATTGATCACGCGAATATCTTCTTGTTGATCGCGGGCAGTTATACGCCGATCACCTGGCTTGCCCTACCCCAGAGCAAAGCGATTGTGCTCATGAGCGTCATTTGGGGAACAGCTTTACTCGGAATTGGCTTCAGAGTTTTCTGGATCGGCGCACCGCGATGGCTATACGTGCCCATCTATGTGCTGATGGGTTGGGGCGCGATGGCTTACATCGTTGATTTCTTTAACGCCAACACCCCAATGATGATTTTGATTTTGGTTGGCGGCCTTTGCTACACGGTGGGTGCAGTGGTTTACGGTTTCAAACGCCCAAACCCGTTTCCGGGTAAGTTCGGTTTCCACGAAATTTTTCACTCGCTCACCGTGGTTGCGTTTCTATGCCACTGGACGGCAGCACTATTGATTGCGCTACACCCAGCGGTTGGTTCGTTTGGCGTCTAACGCTTTGGTTTTGCCGGTGGCGCAGGGCGCTCTGGCTTAGCCTTGGCAGCCGGTTTTGATGCCGACTTGGCAGCGGGCTTAGCGACTGCAGGTTTAGCGCTAGCCGGCTTGGCATCCTTGACAGCAGCTGCCTCGGCAGCGAGCTTCTCGGCAATTTCTGCACGGTAACGAACGCGGCGAATGCGGCGCACCATGTCAAAAATCAACGCAACGGCACCGGCAGTCACGAAGAACGTCATGATGAAACCGATGGTGCCCGGGCTGTAGAAAGTCTCGGATGGGTCTGCGGTGGCCGAAGGCGAAGGTGTCGCTGCAAGAAGCGCTGAAAGCAAAATGTGCATGTATTAAGTATCGCGCTTTAACTTCGATAGCCTTAAACCGATGACCAGTGAATATCTTGAGAAGCGCTATGGCAAAACCAAAGCCAAAGCGAGAAATCAGCGCATTTTCTGGATTGCCGTTGGCTCAATACTGGTAATCACATTCTTCGTTTGGTCGATTTCCATCAACTTTTTAGCACCAGCCAACATCAGTGCGAGCGTAAAAAACTTCACCGTTTCAAGCGCCCAACAAACTCAAGTGACCGTCTCGATTTCAAACCCCACCGAGCGTAATGGACTTTGCGCGATCAAGGTTCTGAATGAAAGCTTCGCGGTTGTTGGCTACAAGGAGGTAGCAATCAACGCCTCCCTCGGTAAAGCTGCCAACTTAGATTTCGGGGTAAACACGGTAAAACTCGGGGTCTCGGCATCCGTAGACCACTGCTGGTTGAAATAAACTATAGAGATTATGGCTGAAACCCCTGAAGCAACATGGCTCACGCAAGAGGCATACGACCGTCTTGCCAGCGAGCTCGAATATCTGTTGACCGTAGCCCGTCAAGACATTGCCAAGAAGATTCAAGAGGCCCGCGAAGAAGGCGACCTCAAAGAGAACGGTGGCTATCACGCGGCTAAAGAAGAGCAGGGAAAAATCGAAGCCCGCGCAGCCCGCCTCGAAAATATTTTGGCGAACTCTGTCGTCGGTGAGGCGAAGGAGTCTCACGGAATCGTTGAGCAGGGAACCATCGTTCGACTAACCATGAACGGCAGTGAACTTGAATTCTTGCTTGGCAGCGCCGAGATTGCCGAAGGCAGCGACATTGATGTTTACAGCCCAGATAGCCCAATTGGCACAGCAATCATGGGCGCCAAGGTAGGCGACACTGTGTCGTTTTTTGCGCCAAACGGCAAAGAACGAGAGATTGAGATTCTAGAAGTCAAAAACTTTCTTGGCTAACTAGCCAAATGAGAAACCCCAGACCTAGGTCTGGGGTTTCTGCTTTAAGCCTGGGTGATGCGCGGCTGCAGGCCGGCATCCTTGAGAGCTTTGAGAACTCGTTCTCGGTGCTCATGCCCCATAGTTTCAACCGAAACCCGAAGTTCAACCTCTCCAATTTCAAGGCCTTCACCATGGCGGGTGTGCAACACCTCAACCACGTTGCCCTGTGCCGCAGCAATCGCTTCAGCGGTCTTTACAAGCTGACCCGGGCGGTCGGGAAGCATCACCGAGATGGTGGTGTAGCGCTCAGAAGCGGTCAGACCAAAACCGATAATCTTTGTCATCAAAAGCGGGTCAATGTTTCCGCCCGAAAGCACAGCGACGGTCTTGCCCTTGGGCTTGATTGCTCCAGACATAAGTGCAGCCACTGCAGCGGCGCCAGCAGGCTCAACGACCTGCTTTGCACGCTCAAGCAGCACAACAATTGCCTTGGCGATTTCATCATCGCTAACGGTGACAACCTTGTCGATGTGCTTGGCAATGAGCGCAAAAGGGATGTGCCCCGGCTTCGCCACCGCGATACCGTCGGCGATCGTGCGCTGAGTCTTGATTTCTACCTCTTTGCCAGCCTTTAGAGACGGCACGTAAGAGGCGGCATTTTGCGATTGAACGCCAATGACCTTGATTTTGCGCCCCTGCTGCGCCGCCTTTAGCTTCGCGGCAACTGCTACTCCGGCAGCAAGGCCACCACCACCAATAGCAACCAGGATGGTCTGAACATCGGGAACCTGCTCAAGAATTTCGAGACCAACGGTGCCCTGGCCAGTGACAACGTCGATGTTGTCGTAAGGCGGAATGAAAATTGCTCCCTTTTTGGCAGAGTATGCCTGAGCGGCTTTTAGAGTTTCGGCGAAGACTGCGCCTTCGAGCACAACTTCGGCTCCATAGTTTTTGGTTGCCTGAAACTTGGGTAGCGAAGCTCCAACGGGCATAAAAATGGTTGCCTTGATGCCTAGACGCTTGGCGGCAAGTGCCACACCTTGAGCGTGATTGCCGGCGCTAGCCGCAACCACACCCTTCTTGCGCTCAGCTGCGGTGAGTTTTGACATGCGGTTGAACGCCCCACGAAGCTTGTATGCACCGGTCCTCTGAAGGTTTTCGCACTTTAGGTAAACGTCTTCGCCGACCAACTCAGAAAGGTAGTGGCTGTGCAAAACAGGGGTCTGAATGGCAACCTGAGCAACGTTCTCGTGTGCAGTTTCGAACTCTTCAAGAGTCGGCGCAACCACCGGTGTTGGCATTTCAGGACCTCATTCGTTTCTATGCTGGTATCGAGTCTAGTTTGAGAAGCGGTGCCTATGCCTGAACAACTGAGTTTGAATGATGCACGTCTGCTAGTCGTGCACGCCCAAGGGCTCGACGGCAAGCCATCCAAGGATGTTAAAGCTGCCGGGCCACTGGCGGTTTTCGACCGCCTAACTTTGCTGCAACTCGACTCGGTAAATGTCTTCGAGCGCGCGCACTACATGCCGGTTTTCTCTCGCATCGGCAGCTATGACAAGACAGCTTTGGATGACGCTGCGCGCCCGATGACCGAGACCGGGCAACAGGCCGCATTGATGGAGTACTGGGCTCACGAGGCAGCGTGGGTGAAAACCGAAGACCTTCCTTTACATCGGTTTCGCATGGACTGGTATCGCTACGGCACAGACGATCGCCGCTATGGCAAGCGCGGTTGGGCTGCCCTAGTTGAAGAGCACGGCCCGCTGCTCGAGTGGATTCGCAAGGAGCTAAAAACTCGTGGCCCGCTCACAATTTCAGAAATCGAGCACGATCAAAACAAGCGCAAGGGCACTTGGTGGGGTTGGAGTGATGTAAAAACCTGCCTTGAACGCATGTTTCTTGCAGGCGAGGTGGTTTCAGCCGGTCGCGAAAAATTTAGCCGAAGGTATGCACTGCCTGAGCAAGTGTTGACCGGCGAAACCTACTCTCGAATGGTTGACCCCAACCCTGACTACAACCGAGACTTGCGAACCGTAATTGGACGCGCTTCGAAGGCCGAGGGCGTTGCCACAATCAAAGACTTGGCCGACTTCGTTCGATTGAAGATAGATAAAGTTGCTCCGCGCGTGAAAGAGCTTGTCGATCTTGGTGAACTAACCGAGGTGATGGTCGAAGGCTTTAAAGACAAGGCTTACCTTCACCGCGATTGGAAAGATCAGGTTGGCCGGCTGCAGAACCCCGCCCAGGTTACGCTTTTGAGCCCGTTCGACCCGCTCACTCGAAACCGAGATCGAGCCATTCGTCTGTTTGACTTCGACTACAAAATTGAAATCTACGTTCCTGAACCAAAGCGCATTTACGGTTATTACACGTTGCCGCTGCTTTACAAAGGCAACCTCGTTGGGCGAATCGATCTGAAGAGCGAGCGCAAGACCGGTGAACTTTTGGTTCAATCTGCTTGGCACGAAGAGAATCTGAAGCAGAACCAGGTTGGTTCGATTGCCAGTGACCTAGCCAAGCACCTCAAGGAAATCGCCAAATGGCAGGGGCTATCGCAAACGCTAATCGCCGATAAGGGCAACCTTGCAGCGCAGCTTAGAAGCGCGAGCCAATCTCACGAAGGCGCTTGATTCGAGCCGGTAGCGGCGGGTGAGTTGAGAACAAGCGTTCGGTCACGCCCGGCTTCATCGGGTCTGAAATGTACATGTGCGCCATCGAAGATGAGGCACGTCGAAGCGGGCGGCCATACTGGGCTAGCTTCTCAAGCGCGCTGGCAAGGCCTTCTGGGTAGCGAGTGGTGTGTGCGCCGGTTGCATCGGCTAGGTATTCACGCTGACGCGAGACCGCGGCACTAACCAAAGGGCCAATCAAGAATGCAACGATGCTGGCAACGACCCCGATTAGCAGAAGCGCAATTCCTAGGCCGCCATCGTCTCGGTTGTCTCGGCGCCCACCGGCGAATAACGAAGCACGGATGGCCATGTCGGCGAGCACACCAATGGCACTCACCAGACCAAACACGATTGTCGAAACCCTGATGTCGTAGTTCTTTACGTGACCAAGTTCGTGAGCCATGACGCCTTCGAGCTCCTTGTCATCCATGATGGCAAGCAAACCCGTGGTTGCGGCGACAATTGCATGTTTAGGGTCTCGGCCGGTGGCGAACGCGTTTGGAGCATCGTCCGGGATGACGTAGACCTTTGGCATAGGCATGCCCTCGGTAATCGATAGGTTCTCGACAATGCGCCAAAGCCTTGGGTTGTCGCTCTTTTGAATCTCTTGAGCGCCACTCATCGCCACGGCAAGTGAGCCGGCAACGTAGTACTGAAAGATCGTGTAAAGCAACACAAACCCGACAATCATGATTGCGCTCGAACCGTTGCCGCTGGTGTAACCCCACCACAGTGAGATGCCAGCTAGCAGGGCCACAAACAGGACAATGATGATTACAGTGTTGCGCTTATTTGCTGCGATTGCCGAATACATTCAGCCCCTAGAAATGCTTGAGTGAGTAAAAAGGTGCCCGGTAGGCCTAGAACTTGACCTGAGGTGGCTCTTGGATTGAGGCGGCATCGGCAACCTCGAAGAACTCGCGCTCCTTGAAGCCCAGGCTGCGCACAAAGAGCACCTGAGGAAACTGCTTGATCTTGGTGTTTAGCTCGCGCACGCCACCGTTGTAGAAGCGGCGAGCCGCCATGATTTTGTCTTCGGTGTCGGTCAACTCAGCCTGTAGACCCAAGAAGTTCTGGTTTGCCTGCAGCTGAGGGTAAGCCTCGGCAACGGCGAACAGGCTCTTCATTGCTCCCTGGAAATCACCCTCGGCCTTGGCGGCCTTGCCAGGGTGGTTCATGGTCTCTGGCGAGATGGTTGCAGCGCGAGCACGGGTCACGTTCTCAAAGACCGAACTCTCGTGAGTGGCGTAGCCCTTGACGGTTTCAATGAGGTTGGGAATCAAGTCGGCACGACGCTTTAGTTGAACTGTAATGTCGCTCCAGGCCTCGTCAACTCGAACGTTGAGAGTGACCAAACCGTTGTAGGTCGACCACAGAAAAATGCCGATTAGCGCGATTACTGCAATGATGATGATCAATGAAATGTCCATGGCTCAATGCTAGGGGAATAAGATTTGTCTAGTGGGGCTTTACTAAGGTGTACTCTAGGTAAGTTCACAGAATTTTAGGAGCGTGGCACATGCCGGCAGTTACCGCAGACACCTTGACCCTGCCTCGTCTTGAGCCGGCAACCGGCCGTTCTCGACCAGTGAAGTCGGTAACCCGCGGCCCGCAAGCACACGAGGGCGATGGCTTTCCGGTTACTCGCGCGTTCGCCGGAGTTTCTTATCAAGACCTCGACCCGTTCATTCACATGGACCAAATGGGAGAGGTTGAATACGCACCTTACGAACCGCGTGGAACCTCT